>JAITBS010000541.1 GCA_031283515.1 Planctomycetaceae bacterium | reverse complement strand
TCATTACCTCATTAAATGAGTAAGAAAACGAATAAACAATGAGGTAATGAGGTTGACGAGTTGAGAGGCTTATTGGCTACTGAGGTTGTTTTGTTCGGAAAATTAGGTGAAAATGAGGTCGGTGTTAGTGAATAGTTAATAGTGGATAGTGAATAGTGTCGCAAACGTCCTAATTTACCAAAACGGTAGTACTCCGCTTGCGAACTATCCACTCTCCACTATCCACTATCAACTACTCGCTTGACATGCGGTTATGGAAATGCCCCCCCTTCGGGGTGAAAATCGAAAAACAACATAGTCCACAGATATTTTAGAAATTACATTTCAAGCGTTCCGACAATTTCCGCAATATTTTTAACACCTAATTCATTTAAGGCATTCGGCAATGCGTTTAAGATTTGTAATGTTGCGGTTGGGTTGTAAAAGTTGGCAGTTCCGATTTGGACGGCAGATGCTCCGGTTATGAAAAATTCCATTGCATCATCAATTGTCTCAATTCCTCCAATACCAAGAATTGGAATTTTTACTGCTTTGAAAATTTGCCGGACACACCGTAAGGCAATTGGTTTGATTGCCGGACCGCTCAATCCGCCAAAACCATTGCCAAGACGTGAACAACGTTTACGCCAATCAACCGATAAACCAAGACAAGTATTGATTGCCGAAATAGCATTCGCCCCGCCTTGCTCGGCTCCACGCGATATCTCACCAATATCACTCACATTGGGCGATAACTTGACCAACAACGGAAGCAATGTAATATGACGGAATGTTGAAACAATCTTCTCACATAGTTTCGGGTCAGTTGCAAAATCAATTCCTCCGCTCACATTCGGACACGAAACATTGAGTTCAACCGCATCAATTCCTGTTATCAAACTAAGTTTTTCACCAAAAATCAGACATTCTTCCGTATTTTTGGGAGCAATACTAATGATAATTTTCGTTCCAAGTGTTGTGAGATACGGCAATTTATTACACAAAAAATCATCGATTCCGTCGTTATCAAGACCGATTGAGTTGAGCAATCCCGATGCGGTCTCGACAGTACGCGGCGGGATATTACCGGTTCGCGGGTAGAGAGTAACCGTTTTGGGAATGATGCCGCCCAACCGCGATATGTCAAAAACACCCCTCATCTCTCCAGCATAACCAAATGTTCCCGACGCCGCTAAAACCGGATTTTGGAAAATCAATGAACCAAACATGAATTGGGAAAATAATTGGGAAAATAAATAAAAAGAAAAAAATTTACAAAATAGTTCAGCGGAAGTTTTGTTTTGAATAAACCGTATAGATAATACTCTAAAAAACACAACGGCAAAAAAAAGTTGATAATCAATAGAAAAAGTGAATCGTTTACGTCTTCACATTTTACTATTCATTATCAACTCTTTCCTAATACCATATTATTTTGTTAATATTACGGTTAATAGTAAGCAACACCTTTCCCTAATTAATGGAGGGTTTTATCAGAATCCGGCGGGCGGAGTCGTTGGCTGATAACTGGAAGGATTAGCGGTGAATCCGGCAGCGGGATCTATATTATAAGGAGTTGCAGTTGGGACGCCGTAATTATTGGGAGGAGGAATTGGTTGTGTTGAGTTGTTGTAAACCGGAAGAGTTTGTTGGGAGTTGTAGGTTGTTGGTTGAGTATTATAAGTTGGATTTTCCGGTGTTCCATAAGGTGAATAGTTCGCAACTGGTGAATTATTCGGTACGGCGTACGATGTTGTTGGTGGTGCTGTTGTGTAGGACGGCTGATAACCCTGGGGAGTTACCATTCCATTATCTTGAAGTCCCGCTCCCGAATAAACATTTGACTGATTAGGTAATGTATTGGTTGTGGGTTGTTCGTAATGGAAGTTTGTTTGTTGATATCCGGTTGGTGTTGCCTGATATTCTGTTGCCGGTCTATTGTTCGGAGCGGCGTTTGCCGATCCGTAAGGACTATAGGCGTAATTGTTCGGGCTGTAACCGGATGGTGTTGAGGCGGGCGGATTGGCGGCAGCAACTCGATTGCCGTCCGCCGGAAGTGACGCTCCGTATTGCGGGACAACCACAGAACTACTGTCTTTGGATTTTCCGGCAAAAAAACGAGCTTCATCTTCTTTGGATGTGTAACCGCCTGGTGGTGTGGTTACATTGGGTTGTGCTCCTAAACTGGGTTTTGGAGTTACGTGTGCAGTACCTTCCGGATCAAAAGCAGGAGCTTCATTTGATTTGAACGGATTATACCACGTGTAGGATTTGGGATTATACCAGGTTCCTCCGTTACTCCGGCAACCAATTACCCCAAAAACAAGCAAAAAACACATAAGTGCTGCAACAATTGATTTTTTTCGAATGGGCATATTAACTTCCTTTTGATTCAGAACATCGGCACGATGCCATAGGGGAATAGGTTTAGGATAAACGCCATTAGTCTTAATTGACATTATTGTGATATTATGAGTCGTTTATCCGTTACTAACGATATTATCGGATTATTTCGTCAAATTGAGCAATAAAATAAAAAAATTTCTCTTTTTTTGAATTTTGATTGAATTTTGACCTGAATAAACCAAAGACAACGGATTGTAGATATTTTGAGAATGGCGTCAAGAGCAATTTTTATAAAAAATTTGTGAATATTCAGAGAAGTTTTCGTAAAAACGCTGATTTCCGTAAGTCCGTAAGATAGGCGATATTCTATCTGACGTTTATTCTCTTTTGTTTTCCTATTAATATTGCTTGACAAAATTAAATAGCCGGTAGTGTGATGCTGGTTATGGATTGGTAAATTCGGTATCTGTGGTACAATAGCAGGGCGTTTGAGTTTTTTTAAACACTGATTCTGTTCGTGCTATGTTTACAATCCAATGTACAACCTGTAATGCAAAACTCCTTGTCAAAAATGAAGAGTTGGTTGGTCAGATTCTTGCCTGTCCGAAATGCGGCGGTATGGTTCTTGTTTCGCCGCCCGATGAAACTTCCGTCTCAACTCCATTCAAAAGATTCCCTGATATTTTAACAAGTGAAACGGAGTCGGGGATTATTAACACGGCACCGGAACGCGGTGTTGCTGAAAAAGTTCCTCCCCCATTACCGCCCGCATCGCCAACCACACTCTCCCAAACCGAACTCCGAACACGAAAAATATTGCTTAGTGTGTTGGTTGTTCTTTTCATTATTCTGATAATTGCTCTTGGTGTTTTGATGACAGTTAAGGGGAATCGTTTCAACCAAATTCCGATGGAGCAATCCGGTATTCCGATTGATGATTCTAAACTGCCGGAATCTTCACCCGCTCCGGCAGTTCCCATTCCTGATTCTGTGATTCCAGACGAGGTTGTTGCGCCGCAGGACGGTATTTCGGACGCTGTTTCAGACGCTATTCCGAAAAGTATTCAGGAAAGTATTCCGAAAAGTATTCAGGAAAATACACCGATCAGTATTCCGGTTGTTGGTATTCCTGAAAAAATATCGGAAACAACCCTTGCTCCGGCAACCGAAACAACAGAAAAGATTCCGTCTATTACTTCGGTAATTTCCGCCGATACTGCGGCAGTTGCCGAAGTTCTTGCTGAAGAAGAGCAACGTAATCAACTTGCAGCGTTGCTTGCCCAAACGCCGAAAGAATCACAACCGGCAATCCAATCAACAACGGATTTACTTTCCGATATTGAAAAGAAAATGCCGTCAGTTCTTCCGCCGTCGTTAATTTTTTCAATAGATATTCCGGCGCGGCTTGCGGTTCCGCTTACTGGTCTTCAACTTAATAACACGCCGTTGTTCAAGGTAGTTCGTCTTTTTTCCGACTTGACAGAAGTTCCGATAACATTTGATTTTGATGAGATGCGTCCGCGTGGTATTCGGATTGATGCTCCTTTAACTGCTCAATTTGATGCCGGAACAGTGGGCGAACTATTGACGAAAATTCTTGCAACATTCGAATTGGAGGCGGTTATTGAAGATCGGCAAATCCTGATTACAGTTTCGCCGGAACGCCGTAATACTCTTTCAGAACGAACTTTTGACATTACCGATCTGGTTGAGAACACCAAAAATACCTCCGAACCATTAACACCGGAATATCTTGCGGACATTCTGCAACGGCTAATTGATCCGGCGAATAATTCATTTATCCGAACTGCCGAAAATTCGTTGATAGTTCAAAGTCGATTCCGGTTATTGGATGAGACATTGCGGGTTTTGGAACAGTTGCGTGTGATTCGGAACTTGCCGCAACAAACTGAAGTTACTGAGCAATTTTTGGCTCCTGAGGCATTTGGTTGGGACATGGTGATTGCTCCGATGACTCTGAATTACTATCAGCCGACTCCGTTGCCGCATATTCTTTCACAACTGGAAGAGTCCGCAAAGCTTCATATTCTTGTTGATCACAAGTCATTACATCGGATGCTGAGTCCGTTGCAGCCGATGAAGGCGTTAGTTCTGTGTAATCGTGGGACAGTCCATGAGGCACTTGAAAAACTACTTATGTCGGTTGATGTTGCGTCGTTGACATACCGGATTGTCGATTACAACACGCTCGAAATCACAACAACTGATGCAGCACGGCAACCGGAAAAAATGAGTATAGAAGTTCACCGTTTTACCACAACAACTGATGAAACACCGGAAGAACTTATCCGAACAATTTGTTCGGCGTTGGAGCCGGATTCGTGGCGATTGCCGAATGATCCTGAAACAGTGGGGCGAGGCGACATTGTTATTGATCATTCTTCGGCGTGC
>JAITBS010000416.1 GCA_031283515.1 Planctomycetaceae bacterium | reverse complement strand
AGGTGAAAATAAGGTCGGTTTTAGTGAATAGTTATGAGTGAATAGTGAATAGTGTCGCAAACGTCCTAATTTACCAAAACGGTAGTACTCCGCTTGCGCAACTATTCACTATTCACTATCAACTATTAACTAACAACTGTCCCTGTCGGGGTGAAAACCGAAAAACAAAAATGCCTCTGATAGATTACCATAATTCTACTGAATAGCTGCATGAATTTTATGAAAACACACCAGCTTTTTATCCAAAGACCCGTGTTTTTTGCCCAAAGACCCATACTTTTTGCGAAATATCACGTGATATTGGCGAAATATCACGTGATATTGGCGGAATATCACGTGATATTGGCGAAATATCACGTGATATTGGTGAAATATCACGTGATATTGGTGAAATATCACGTGATATTTGTGGAATATCACGTGATATTTGGTTTGCAAGCGGAATTACAGCCATTAACAGTAATCCGCTTGCGAACTCTTTAATTTCCTTCGGACAGTTTGCGGAAATACTCTTTGTTGACGGATTCCCAACCCGCAGGAGAAGGATCATCATTACCAGAAACCAGTTGCTCTTGAATATTCGTTGGGAGATTGACCGTTTTATCTTCTTTAACAAAAAACTCCCCGCCGAGATGTTTTTTGGCATCGTCTGCGGAATCCAGCAAAATACGCCGTTGACGCTGAGCGTTTTGGTAACGTCCGCCGCGTAAATCAATTTCCACTTGCGACATAACCTCTTTCATTTTTTCAAGATCGGTGTTGTGATACCCCATAACCCGCATGTGATTTAAGTCGATTCCTTCAGCACGGTTTCGTAAATCGGCTTGCTTGCCGGGTAATCGATTGCGTTCCCTATCACCGCGATTTCGTGCCTGCGGACCTTCAAGACCTTCCCCAGTTTCACCTGCTTCTTTTCCGCCGCCGGTTGCCCCGCCAACTGCATCACGGCTATGATCTTTGATTTGTCCCTTCATATAAGGATCAGGCGTTAAACGAGTCGGCGTATTGCGTCCGCCCTTTCCAACAGCTTCTTCTCCAACAAATTCACCGCCGGATTTTCCCTGACGTCCCTCACCGGAACGACCAGCAATCTCATTTGTGTTCGGCAACCGGTTTCCCGTTACTCCTTTAGCAGAATTATTTGAAATCGGACCATCCAACGCATCCCAACCCGCTCCCTTGTCAAGTGAATCAATCATACTTGACGAAAGATCTTCCATTTCCTCAAACAAATCTTCCTCTTCTTCCATCAATTCACCAATCAGGTCTTCAAGTTCAAGCGGTAACTCCGCCATCGGTGCTTCTTTTTCGTCATCGTTGACAGTTTCTTCCTGAGACCAACGTTCCCGATCCGCAGTGTCCGGCAACCATTTTTCCATGTTCGACGTAATTTCTTCCGCCATTTCAGTTCCGAGTTGCTCCAATGGCACCGCAATATCTGTACATTTGTCAAGATCACCTTTCTCTCCATTCTTTTTCAGAATTTCCGTTTGAATTTCTACCATTTCCTGAAGTAAGGACGCATTGGAAAAATCCTGAAATGGTAATTTACTCAAATCGGAATTGAGTTCGTTGAGAAATTTTTCCCAAGCATCTTCTGCTGCCTGAAGTTGTTTGACGAGTTGTTCTTCTTCTTCGGAAAAATCTTCAACATTTTCCTTGTTCAGATTTTTGGCGGCTTCGACAACTTTCCGTTGAGCTTCAACTGCTTCGTCCGCTGCTTTTTTCAGTGCCTCCATCTTTTTGCGAACATCATCCGGTAAATCATCTTCGTTACGGTGTCCCATTTCTTCAAGGGCTTTGGTTTCGGCAGCCCGCGCAATTCCAATCATATTCCGTAACGCATCGGCAATCTGACCTTGTAACTCGTTCAATTCCCTTGAAGGAACATCAAAAGTTTCTACCGCCGTCAATTTGGTAATTGTATCGGCTTGTTCAACTGCTTTAGTCATTGCCCCAAACGTCAGTTTATTTAAGTCGCGTTTAATCATCAAATCCTCCGTCCGGCTATCAGCAGGAATTGATTTAACGATTTGAATTCCTTCTTTTTGAATTTCAATTTGAATTGTTCGGTTTTCGCCGGCAAGTGCGGTGCGTTCGTCGAGGGTTTGTTTTTCGGTGATCTGACCGGTTCGTACACGGTTACGGATTTGTTTTTCCATCAATTTCCGCAACAAATCCCGCAAGGTATTAAGTTGTTCGGTTGTTTCTTTGACAGCTTCGTCTTGATTGATTGTTTTGATCAGACGCCAAGGTCCGGCAGTTTCCTGAGGTTTGAGATCAAGTCCCCACGTCGTATTACGGTAAATACGATTGTCCAACGCAACAACCCGAACCATTAACGTTTGACCCGATTTAACCATCTTGTCCGTAACTGTCAAAATATGTTCCAGATCGAGAAGTGTTGCCGGATTTTTGTCGTCAATTGCCCAGCGATGAATTTTTTCAGTGGTCTCTTTGGTTACTGCGGGGGTTGTTTTTTCAGTTGTTTTTTCGGTTGTTTTTTCAGCGGTTTCGTCTTCGTCTTTTGAGTTATTCTTAATTTTTGTTTCAATCCATGCGGCGGAAATTCCGAAATCATCGGTTAGTTTGACTGCGATAGGAACACTTTGACCAATTCCGATAGTTACATCGCCTGTTGGTCGGAGCATTTCAACTCCCGGAACACGATCAGGATCAACCCGAACACTGTTCATACGAGGAACCGAATCCTCAAAAGCATCTTTTTGCAAACGGATTTTGTAAGACATGGACCGAATCAAATCAATTTTGGCATAAAGAGAATTACCGTTATCTTGTACGGTTCCGACGGCACCGCCGCCGTCCCAATCGAGTCGTCCTGAAGTAATCGGAACAGTAGAGCGAACACGGAGTTCTGCGGAGGAGTACTGCGGAGCGTTAAGGTCTGGTGTTTGAAGTTTAACAGTGTGTGGCGGACGTTTCATGTAAGCGGGATAAGTGTAAACAACTTCCGCATCGGCTACCGTTGGTTTTTCCAAAACACCAATTTTGAACTTCGGGCTTTGCGAATCGCCCACTTCTACTCGATATTCGGTCGGTTTACCGATAACCGGAATAGTGACAGAATACGATTTTCTGATACGGTTTTTAGGTAACGGTTTCGTTTGATTATTATCGATTTCGTTATCTGTTTTATTGTCCGTTTCCTTTGCTGCATTGTCTATTTTGTTGTCTGTTTTGTTGTCATTTTTTGTTTTGTTATCATTTTTACTGTTGGTATTCAAAATTGTTTCGTTTGGAAACATCATCATTCCTTCTTCTTTTTCGTTTCCTTCTACTTTGAGAAACAACATTGCGGAGAAGTTTTTTTCTGAAACGGGTTCTTCTGTTTCGGCAATAACTTGAAGGGAATTTCCGAGCAGGACATCGGTGTTACCTGGTTTAACTTCAATTTGAACGGTTCCGACTGACGGCACAAAATCCCAAGGTTTTGTCAAACGGTTTGCGGCTGAGCTCCAATTGGGAAACACAGAGCTTCCGATGACTGCCAAAACGCTTAGCAAAATGAGACCGACACAGGCTTCGAGAAAATCGCGCGGAGTTTGGAGTGAATAGAGAAAACGCCGGAAACGTGTTTCCTTAGTGGTTGCGGATTCAAACGGAAACGTATTAACTGTTCTTGCTGCTTGCTCTACTGCTGCTCGGCAAAAACCGCGGTCAACATTTTCCGTATCACTGGAAAGTTGTACGAGATTGATGAGATAACTTTCCAATTCTGGGTTTTCTGCTTCGAGACAACGGGCGGTTCCTTCGAGAGATCGTTGACTGATGACGACGCGCCGGATGACAAACGTGAGCAAACCAACTGTTGTTACCAGCCAAATTGTAAACCCAATAACGAGCATTGATTGCGGCAACCGAACAAAAGTGTCAATAAACGCAAAGATCATAAAAAGAGCCAACGATACACTGATTGCCCAAACGGCAGAACTAAGAAGTGTGAATATCCACCATTTTTGACGAAGTTGGTCGAGTCGGTTGATAATATCTTGAGCGACGGGTGACATTTTAAACTCCTTCTCAATTTTTGAAAAACGTTTGTGTAAATTCGTGACGTATGAAAACACGCAACACAAAAACAATTGTCAAAGTATAACCCAATTATCGGAAAATGAAAAGATTGATTCCTGACAATTATAAATTTTGTGATATACAGTGTATCTTTATAAAAATTACTTTCATTTTTATTTTGGTCTTGACAGGGAATTAGGGAATTTCTATAGTTTCTGGATTGATAACTGGTGTGTTTTTCATAATTTACCTGAGATAATGGTTGTAAACCAAGAACGGATTGAATAATTGAAATTGTTGAAGTGAGTGAGCAATGGTGATTTCGAGTTCTAAAATAATCAATTTTTTATTGACCATTTTCGTTTTTGTATTCGTTTTTGGTTGTCAGTCGAATCTGGCGGTGAAGCGGATGCAAGCGAAAAACCCATTGGCAAAAAATTCTGCCAAAACTCCAACGAAAATGGTTGACGTATGGAACACGTATGCACAAACAACTCCGGAAAATAAAATCCTTCGTGGTATAGCAGGACGGATTCATTTTTACAATGATTATAAAAAAAAGCAGGCAGTGAAGGTTGATGGTGATTTGACCGTATTCGTTTTTGACGGTAACGAAAAAGACCCTGCTCATGCCAAACCGTTAAAGGTTTATCAATTCAAATCGGAAACGCTTAATAAACATTATTCGTTTAAGAAACCGCTTGGTCATGGTTATGATTTTTTTCTTCCGTTTGATGAGATTGGTGGAGAGGAAAAGAATTTGTGTGTGATGACGCGGTTTGATGACCGGTTGGAGCGTGCGTTAGTTCTTTCACAACCGGTAGTTACGGTTCTCAAAGGTGCGAAGCGGGAACTTCCGGCAACAGAAAACGCCGTACAAGAATTTTTGGCAAACAATTCAATTCTGATGAAGGCAAACCGCGAACTGGCAGAACAAACGATTCCTTCCAACATCAGGCAAGTCGGTTTTGAACATGAACAACCCACAAAAAAAATAGAAAAACAAACAGAGGAAAAAATAGAACGTCCTGTTTCAACAATAGTATTGAATGATACGATGACGCGGCGTTTGGTTCAAAATGTACCGTCAACAGAAATCGTAGAACCGAAACCATTACGTTCGGAGCCGGTTCTACCGACACCCTTACCGGAACCGCCGCAACAACTTCCACCGCCTACTGATTCCCGATATCAATTCAATAAAACAGAAACGATGTTCCCAGACAAAGTGTTTTAATTTAACGGGTCTGTAATATTTCAGCGGAATTTTTGTATTGACAGGATTTTTCGTTCAAAACTCTTCACCCATTTCATTAAAACCGAATTTTAATGTTTGATGAGTTTATTTTCGATAGTCAGCAACATTGATTCGGAAATTAACATTGTTTTTTGGATCGACTATCCATATAATCGGTGTTTCCATAACATCAGACAATTCGGCTGGAATTTTTCGTGGAATCGCCAATATCTGTTTGGTACGTTCTTTATCATAAGCCAATTGTTCCGATTCTGACATGGCTTTATATTCTTCCATTGTTTTTGTTTGTGGAACACTGATTTCTTCAATCAAGGTAATCCGGTATTCTCCTTTGGGAACACCTGATTTTCGATACGAAGCCCACGAAGTAAAAAGGGGAACTCGTCCTGTTAGGTCGGATTTACCTCCGCAAACGATATTTTCCACAGAAGTAGTCGGTGTTAAAACAACATTGACATTCTCAATCGGCACAGAATTATCAACGATTTCGACGACTACCGGCACCACATCAGGAAATCCAGATGGAGGATGATCGCAACCAACAGAAAACAAGATAATTGTTGCTATTAAAGTAATACACATGCCAAGAAATTTTTGATACATATTCTCTCCTTAAATATTTAAGATGTTTTTGAAATTCAATTTGAATCTAAGAAATACGTAATATTTCAGCGGAGTTTTGTCAATTCGTTTAGGTTCGGACATTAAAAAGTAGGCGACTCTTCGACGAAATATCGCCTACCATTTGATTACACGACAATTCAAATAAAAATTCTGTTGAAATATTACCAAAGTATTACGATGATGAGATATCCGGTTCTAAGGTGATTGACTTTCACCGCCAGTAATAGAACCGAGAGCTCCCCAGATACCATAAGGACTTGCTCCTTTAGGTTCGTTTGCAGGTGTGATTGCCGCAACGCCACTCATCGAACCACAATTAATTGTATCGGAAATAAAATGAACAGACGCATCCACATAAAGACCATTGACTCCGCCGGAATGGTAACTTGTTGTACTCATGTTCATCGGGGCGAAACCGGGGTGTCCAACACTTGTTGCATTGGAATTACAATTCGGTGAATTTGGCGGCATAATCGTTTGGAAATACATAATTCCAGGGCGTCCATCGGCATAATTAACACCACGCCCATTCGTACCTGCTGGATTCGTAACAACAGAACCATAAGGAACTGCATTCAAACAGTTTTGCGGTGTCTGATAACCTGCATTGGCTACTGCTTGGACACCGGATTTTCTGTTTGTATCACTATCCTGTGCGGAAGCAGCTGTTTCCGCTACAGCAATAGTGTTGGATGTTCCATCTGTAATCATCTGAAATGAAGTACAAAGAAGTTTTCGAGTTGAATAACCAATGTTGCCTGTTCCACCGAGAAAAAATCCTCGTGTTGTTTGAGCACTTTCCGAATGAGCACAGGTATCGCCACCCGAACCAACATAACAACAACGTTGACGTCCTGGTGTTGTACTTGTAACGCCAATATGACGCGGTGCTTTAAAACCAGGATCAGAAGGACAACCAAGAGTAGAACAATTCAATACGTTGTACTCTGTATAACCAGTCGAATATCCGGGACGGAAACGTTGGGCTGCAATTTCTTCATACGCTGCTTGTTGTTCCAAAAAGGGAAGAAGTGGAACAATATAACTGGTTCCACTGTGGTTTCCATTACCTCCTGTATTATCGTCCCAACCTGTTCTGGTTGGTGGAAAAGCATCATTTAAATCATGGTAATTGTGTAGAGCAATACCAATTTGTTTAAGATGATTGGTACACGGCATTCGCCTTGCGGCTTCTCGTGCTGCTTGAACTGCTGGTAACAGAAGGGCGATTAACACGCCGATAATTGCAATGACCACAAGAAGTTCGACTAACGTAAAGCCGAATGAAGTGGATCGAAGAAGTTGAGAGAAGTTTACAGGAAAGCGTTTAGAATGCGAACACTTCCCTCTATAGAGTGCCCCCCCCCCCCTGCTTTTCCTGGTCTGCCCATTTTAACAACGGGATTTTCACCCAAAAAATCCCCAAAAACACAATCAGACATTTCATTACATTTTCCATTTTCAGACTCCTTATTTTGTAAGGTTTCTTTGAAATAACCGTGATGCGTTTACCATGACAATATGGTAAATAAAACGTAATACGGTTTAAACGAATCAAATTTATACACAAAACAATATCGGATGTCAACAGAACTTTTTGTTTTGTTTTTGCTTTTTTTCAAAAAATTCCTAATATTCACTGTGTGGTTGTTAATTTAAGGTAATTTTTAGTAATATTTCAGCGGAATTGTTTTGAGAATACGCAATTTGTCAAAATTGTCATTAACCTCATTTTCAACCTAATTTTCCAAACAAAACAACCTCATAAAGTAGTTGAGAGTTGATAGTGGAGAGTTGATAGTGCCGCACGCGGATTATTACCAAAACGGCAGTACTCCGCATTGCGACACTATTCACTATTCACTCATAACTATTAACTATCAACTACTACTTGTATTCAATAGGATTGTATGCTATAAAATTCGGCAATTATTTACGGGTTATTGTCTGTTTAGTTATTTGTGTTTTCTGTTTAATAGTACAATGAAACCATTACATGCGGAATTTTTAATTTTTATTGCGGCAGTTATTTGGGGGCTTTCGTATGTTTTTGTCAAGGAAGGTTTGTTTTTTGTCTCACCGGCATTGTTTTTACTGATTCGTTTTTCTGCCGCTTTGTTGATTACCTTTTTCTTTTTCGGCTGTCTAAGTCTGAAAACCCTCAAATGGAAAACATGGAAACGCGGACTGTTTCTCGGTGCCTTGTTCGGCGGCGCCTATCTTTTACAAACCTACGCCGTCAACTTCACAACAATCGCAAAAGCTTCTTTTATTACTGCTTTGGTGTTACCGGCAGTTCCTTTTGTTTCGTGGTTCCTCCTCAAAAAACCAATCACCCTCTGGAATATTATCGGTGTTCTTTTGGCATTGTTTGGTATTTACTTTCTTGTTGATCCGGATTTGCAAGAGTTTAAAAATATTCAAGCCGGTGATATTATTGCCTTGTGCAGTGTTCCGCTTTGGGCGTTTTATTTGAACTACATCGATATTTACACCACCGAAATGGAAGAAGATGCCAACACCGCAAAAATGCTCATGCTCCAATTTCTCGGTGCCATTCCAGTCCTTTTGCTCGTAACTCTCCTCTTTGAAACAAATAGTCTTGTCCCCCCATTACACTCCGATCTCGGTAAAGGATTTCTTTGGAATAGCCCCGATTTGTGGAAATTTTTTGTTTGTCTTGGTTATTTAGCATTACTGGGATCGTTTGCCCTAACATTTCTCCAAACAGCAGCACAAAAATATACAACCCCCGTAAAAGCAATGATCTTGTTTCAATTCGAACCGATTATCGCCACAGTTGCCGCTGTTTGGTATTATCAGGATGTGTTCAATTTCAAAATGGGATTGGGTTGTGTTACGATTCTTCTTGCCGTTCTTGTTTCGGAGTTAGGGGCAATGGTTTTCACCCGAAAAAACAACTAATGTTTTGTAACTATTCGGTATCATTTGTTCTTCACCCCGAAAGGACGGGTTAAGATCGAAAAATAAAATTCCACTGAATAATTACTAATTTTTTTAGCGGGTTCTCTATGGAAAATGCCGATGCCATCGTTCTTCGAACTGTCGATTTCAGCGAAACAAGCCTTATTTTAACTCTCTTTACCCGCCAATTCGGTAAAATAGAGGCATTAGCGAAGGGCGGACGGCGTTTGAAAAGCCCTTTTGAGTCTGCTCTTGACATACTCACCCAAATTCGTGTATCCTTCCTTCGCAAAAAAGGCGATGTCCTTGATTTGTTGACGGAAGCAAAACTAATTCGTCGGTTTCGGGTTGCGGAATCGAACCTTGCCGGTTTGTTTGCAAGTTATTATGTTGCCGAACTGGTCGATTCCCTAACCGAAACTTATGATCACAATCCGACAATTTATGACCTGACCGTTAAAATGCTCGCCCGACTCGAACAAGGAACCTTGTTAATGCGAAGCCTGATTCGTTTTGAAGGTTTACTCCTAAAAGCTGTCGGGCAACAACCATCGCTTAGGAATTGCGCAGAATGCGGCACAATAATAAATCGGGAACAAAAACGAGTTGTATTTGGTTACATTGATGGCGGTGTACTGTGTTTCCGCTGTGCCGAAACATTGCGGCAAAAAGGACACGGGCAATTTTTAACCTCCCTGTCCGCCGACGCACTGAATGGAATAAAACAATTAACCGACCCACGCGATGTCACGGAAAATTGGAAACACCTAAAATTGGAACAGAATATTCAAAATGAAATACGCGGTTTGCATAATCATTATTTCAGTCATCTACTCGGAAGAAGACCGCGATTATATGATTGGTTGAGTTTTATCGCCCAAAACGATAAAGAAGAAATGTAAAACGTAAATACAAAGTAAAAATTAAACGTAAACTCAGAGAAACCGAAAATGAATATGTTGTACCAAAAAAGAAATTCCGGCTCTTTTTTTCACACCTTTTATTTTTTACATTATTTTTTACGAAAGTTCATGCGAAATCACACTCAGTTATTTTTGTACGTTCTTTTATCGGCAACGGTTTTTTCGGCACTAACCGGTTGTCAAAGTACTTCATCGGATTCGGGACGTTGGTTAACATCGGGAGTTCGCGGTCAGACTCCTGCGTGGAACGGAAACCAAAATCCAGATGCTTTTTCGAGTTCGCAGGTTGTTGCCGTACCGGAAACTCCGCTTCCGACAACCATGACTCCGGTTACTTCACCGACACCGTATGCTCGCGACCCTTTTCTAACATCTGCCCCTAACCCATTTCCAATATCTCCGCAATATTCGCAAACGGAATTAGTTCCGGCAACATCGCTTCCAACACCAACAGTTCCCGTAACACCAGAACCGATGGTGTCGCCGATAAATACATTACCGGTAAATACATTACCGGTAAATACATCACCGATAAATCCGTTACCGACAAACATGTTGCCTTCAACCGTTTCGGCAATTCCGCCGGACAACGATTTTGAGAGATCGGCAACTGTTGCCATGTCGCAAGCTTCATTGATTGATCGGGAACATCCATGGGATTTACCGGCGGGACCAAACACAGTGGAGCCGATTCCGACATTTTCGATACAGCCGGCACATTCGGGGGCACCGTTACCGGTTGCGGATCCGTGGGGTTTCGGCAATCCGAATGATATTCAAAAGGCGGTTTCTATTGAGGAGCAGGCGAAGCGTGAGGAAGACGAGATGGAAAAAGCCCGTCTTGCGGAACTGGCAACGACTCAGCGTAAAGACGGAACACCGGTTTATCTCCAGCCGTTACCGAAATGGAATGGTCCTTTCGAGACACGTGAGCAGCAACACACAATAGAACAGGATATTATCCGGCAGGTTGGATATTCCGAAGAAAAACCGAAAGGGTTTGACAATTTACCGGTTTATGACTGGGAAAAAGAAGAACAAAAAGGCTTTGATTGGTCAATTCTTGATCCGGTTAATTTCTTTACTAAAATTCGTGATTGGGTTGGTTTGGGACCGGACGAAACCAAAGCGAACGCCGCGATGAAAAAAGGACGGGAAATTCTCCTCTCCACTCCGGATTTGAAAGATCATAAAAAATGTCTTGAAGCGGCGAAACTGTTTTCGGAAGCGGCGAAACGTTATCCTGATTCGTTGTTGGAAGAAGATGCGTTGCATCTTGCAGGGGAGTGTTATTTTTTTGGCGAGGATTACCCGCGTGCGATGAAATCGTATCAAAAACTTTTGATTAAATATCAGCATTCGAAATATGTTGACAATGGGGTACGGCGTTTGTTTGCGATTGCCCGATATTGGGAGCAGGAGGACTGGCGCGGAGTTTCTTCAATTAATATGACGGAAAAATCGCGTCCGGCATTTGATACTTTTGGATATGCGAAAAAGGCGTATGAAACGATTTTTATTAATGACCCGAATGGTCCGATTTCCGATGCTGCGGTGATGGCATTGGCAACAGCGTATTTACGGAAAGGGCGATATAAAGGCGACGATAATTATAATCATGCGGCTTATTATTACAGTTTTTTGCGTGAAAATTATCCGCTTAGTAAATACATTACCAAAGCCCACGAATTTGAACTGGAAGCGCGAACTCAGGCTTATATGGGAGCCGAACACAGCAGCAGCACGCTTGACGAAGCCCAAAAATTAGCAGATATAACACTTCGTCAGTTTAATTCCGAACTGGACGACGGCGAAAAAGAAGAGATTCTTGAAATCAAAGAAGAAATTATTCAACGTCAAGCGGAACGGGAATGGATTATGGGACAATTTTATGACAAAAAACAATATTATGGTTCTGCAAAATTGTATTATGAAAAATTATTGGACAAATATCCTCAGACAGAATATGCCGAAAAAGCAAGAGTTCGGCTCGAACAAATTCAGAACAAACCGGATCAACCCGACCAACTTGATTTCCTCAAAAAAATCTTTCGTCCAAGAGGAACTTAAATGAGATACTTCTTGCAGTCACTTGATTGATGTTTTATTGAGTTACGATTTGTATAAGAGGCAGGCAATGTTTCGCCGAAACGTTTTAAACAATACAATACAATACAATACAATACAATACGGCGTACTCGCCGACTTGCCTCTGCTTACGGACGGAAATGAGGGACTCACGGCGTACAACACAATACTAAGCCCAACCGTTGCGAGCGCGGGTTTTATTGTATTGTATTGTATTATTTAAAACCCTTCGGCAAAGGTCGCCTACCGCAAAAAACTAACCACAAAATAAGATCACGACGAAATAGTTACAACTTTTAAAAAAAATCTGTGTAATCTGCGGACAATTGAAACGATGTATTTGTGCGATTAATAAAATAGGCAGTAACAAAGGGTTTTCCATTTCTTGTTATGAAATTTGTCATGATGGAACCGTTAATACAATCTGAATATTCTGAAACGAGAGATTTTGTTTCTTGGAATGGTTTTGACGTATTCTTATTATTTTTCCTCTGGCTTTTTCTGTTGGGCGGAGGAGTTGGAATGGTGTTACACATTTTTTCGGAGCCAACCGATTCGGTTGATGTTGTCCTGCCGGCGAAAACAACAACCAACCATCCGCTCTCACAACTCTTAGAACAAGGTAAAGAATCGCCGATTATTTTATTTGTTGCATTTTTCAGTGGAGTTTTTACTGCTCCTATGGCGGAAGAATTTTTGTTCCGGTTGCTTTTTCAAGGTTGGCTGGAAAAAAAATCAAATAATTGGAGAAGAAGTTGTAAATATTCAAAACATTTTCCATTACGAATTTTATTGATGCCGGGATTTTTTTCGATTTTTATTGTTTCCATTCTTTTTGCTTTAGCGCATGGCGGCAAACGAACGGAACAACCGGTTGACATTCAATTTTACACAATGCTTGGAGTTGGCATTATTAATTTGTTTCTATTTTGTTTTGGGATATTTTATCTAACAGTTATTCGTGGAGTTGGTATTCAGGGATTTGTATTTAAAACGAGCCGGATTTTTTTTGATTTACTTCTTGCGGTGAGGATTTTTTTGGTTTCTGCTCCGTTTATTTTTTCTTTACATTGGTTATTGCGCAACAATTTTCCTGATGATGTTACTGATCCGGTGCCGCTTTTTCTTTTTTCAATTATACTTGGGGTGTTGTATTTTCGAACCGGACGTTTATTCCCGTGTATCATGCTCCATGCGTTCCTCAATGGTTTTAGTTTTACGGTTCTTATTCTTAGTATTTGAGGTTATTTATACTTCTCATTGTTTCAAATGGGTTGTTTTTTAGTACCAGTAATTGATCATTATAAGGTAATCAAAACATACGTTATAGATGGAAACGTTAGAAATAAAAGTCATTTTTAACAAAAAAACTTTTTGTGAGCGGACACTTCTATACTTGAACTTTTCTCGATTTAGAAGTAGATTGGTTGTATGAATAAAAAGTGATAGATGTTGATAGAACAGGTTTGTGATCTTTGACAATTAGGTAATAAATACGAACTATAACGATAACAGGTGATTTTTTGCCTCGTTATAATCATTATAATATAAAAAAAATCGGGGCTAACCGAACATAATATACATTATCGGACGTAACAAAATCGCCCAAATAACCGTTAAAAACGGAACAGAACAAGAACTCTATTTCACCTTCGATGGTCATGGAAGTACCAGAGTTTTAACGGATCTTGCCGGTGCAATCGCCGAACTCTATACCTTCGACGCTTATGGTAACGCCATTGGTTTCGACCCATCTGTTGCGTTAACTGAATTTTTGTACAGTGGTGAACAATTCGATTCAAAAATCGGACAACAGTATTTACGACAACGATATTATGATCCCGCAACAGGAAGGTTCAACCGTCTTGATCCGTTCTTTGGGAATTTGAATGAT
>JAITBS010000379.1 GCA_031283515.1 Planctomycetaceae bacterium | reverse complement strand
CTGCCAAATTTTTATTCGGAAAAAGACCCGGATTTTATACAATGGACAGCGTAATGGGATTGTAAAATTGGTAAGCTATCAGTGGCAAGTTAATAGTGGATAGTGAATAGTGAATAGTGAATAGTGTCGCAAGCGGATTATTACCAAAACGGTAGTAATCCGCTTGCGTTTTTTTGTAATATATCAGCGGAATTTTTGTTTCTCGATTTTCACCCCAGTGGAACTCAAAAGGTAGTTGGCTACCTCTTGATGATTGTTATTAGGTAGGCGACCTTTCGCCGAAAGGTCGCAACGGTTGAGCTTAGTATTGTGTTGTACGCAGTGAGTCCTTCATTTCCGTCCGTCAACAGGGGCAAGTCGGCTATCGCCGACCAACCTTTCGGCGAAACGTTGACTACCTTTTGAGGATGTTGAAAGATTATTTTTTAAAAATGTTCGAGGAAGATGAGTGAGATTCCTTGTGCGGTTGTTTTGCGGCTTGTGTTGAAATCGTAATCGAAGGAAAGGAATCGTGAGCGTGCATTATTGACGAACAAGTTCACACCAAACCCTAAATTCAAATAATCCCTGCCCAAATCAACACCGCGAATATTCATATTCGTGTTCGGCGTGCTGTAAGCGGAAATCAGTTGACCTCCGGCATCAGGATAAGGATGTCCGGCAAACTGATTGATGTATTGAATACGGAAATTTGTTGCCATACGAAAAGTTTCCCGTTTGAGGTTTAAGCCGGCACGGATAAACCATTGGTCATACTTCGCCCGATCATACCGTAACCCAAACAAGTTCGAATGCGTTCCGTAATCCAGATAGCCGTTTTGTGCGGTAAAAATATAGTCCAGCCCAATAAACGGACGAAGAATATAATTGTTGCCGTAATATCGCGGTTTTGATAATTCGAAACTCATTGAGAAAGTATCGCCGGAAGTTTTACCGTTGTAGCGTTCTATTCCATACGTTGGGCTGACTTGTGTTAAATCGAGAAATCGTTGAGTTTTGTATTCTTGGTGGGCGTATCCCAAGAAGCCGTAGATATCCGTACCGTGATAATTCTTCTGGAAATACAACGCGGTATGGTAATCGTCCGCTTCAACCCGATCAGAGTTTTGCCAAAGATACGGAGCGAAATATCCGAACAGCAAACCGATTCGTGAAGTTGGTTTTCTCTGAATATCCATTCCAATCAAAAAGCCGGTGCGTGAGATTCCGTAACTATCGGAATTACCATCACTTTTGGTTTTTGTTTGAAGATGAGTTACGTCTGCCCAGAAATTATTTTCACCTGTAAAATAGGGTGTTTCACAAGTTGCGGTTTCGTCCATAAGATGCGGATTGAGCGGTTCATACTGACCGCGGTAAGTTATTGCGCCGGCACCGGCACCACGATGTTCCAGACCGGAAATCGGTCCATAACCACTGCCGTTGTTGTAAATAATCGGCGAACCGCTGTATAATTCACTGCCGAGTGTTAAACGGTTAAAAACCGTACGGTAAGGCGAGTACAGTCCTAATTGTAATCCGTTCAGCCGAACCGATCCGGCAAGTTGTTTGGTAATATCACGGTAAACCGAATCATATTCGATATTGCCGTCGGCATCGGTTGTTTTGTGTGTATTCAGTTCCTTGACGAAATTCTGAAAACCGGTCAAGCCTTCGCCTACTGTATTCAAAGCGCGTGCGACTTGCCCCTGATTCCAGAGTAATCCGGCAGGTGTTGGAGGCGGAGGATCGGGAGGTGTGGGACCGTCCGACTTCGTACCAACCGCAACATAATTCTTATCATCTGAACTCGGTGCAAATTTGAACGTCCAGTTGTTTGTCCCGTCATCAAATTTGTCTTCCGAATTACTAAACCGTGTTCCGTTCAATCCTTCTCCGGTTTTCAGAAACGTGTAATCCTTTCCTTCCGTGTAACTCTCATTAACTCCAACCACCTTGACTTGAGCATTACCAAGATTGGCAGTTCCTGCCACGTCAACGACATTGATTGCATTTCCTTGTGCGTCGGGATTGACGATAACGTACAAAATACCGCCTGATGTGTATTCGAGATTTCCTTTTACTTTCAGTGTTCCCTCAAACGCCTGAACCGCTCCGCCTGGAGCAACCGTAACATTGTTTACTGTTCCCGTACCGCCCAATCCGCCGGTTGAAGAAATCGAAATGTCAGAACCGGAAAGATCACCGGTTTGGTTGCCGTCTTTCGCAAGAACAAGCCAACCGGATTTAATATTTGTTGCTCCGGTAAATCCGCTGCTGTTGCTAGTGAAACGCAAAGCACTGTCTGCTTGAGCACCCTTCTCAATAATTTTCCCTTCAATATTGAGAGTACCATTTCCGGTTAACACGCCCGCGAAGGTTCCTTCCGGTTCTGAATAGGTGTTTTGATCAAACGTAACATTCCCCGATTCTCCGATGTTAATATTTCCTTGCAAACTATCGGAATTTCCGGTCAGTGTTCCATTCTGAACCTCTGTACCGCCGCCGTATGTATTTTTGCCGGTCAATGTTTGGTTTAGTTCTCCGTTCACAATAAGTTTACCTGTTGTTCCGGTGATAGTTCCTGAAAAGCTTGTATCGGTATCTCCGGCAACCGTAAGACTATGTCCGTCGAGTAATTCCAGATTGCCGGCACTTTTTCCTGCCTCATCAGAATCAGAAAGACCGGCAACAGTGTTATTGTTATTAAGTTTGAGCGTTCCCGGTCCGCTAACCGTCAATGTTTTTGCCGAATTGTTCAGTTGTGCGTTGAGTGTGAACTCGTCAGCGGCTCGCGGTAAGTCAAACTTCCAATCGTGAGTATTCGGATCGTAAGTTACCCAAACTTTTAACGTTGCGTTATTATTCGTGCTGTCCGGTGTAATCTCGTACTTAAAATCCAGAAAATCAAAATTACTGCCAATCAGACCGTCGTCAATGTAACCCTGAAGAGTTGTTCCGTCGTCGTTATTCAGTGTAATAAATTCGTATTTTTCAGGATTACTAACATCGGAATCATTCAACGCTTTCGCAACAATACGGGGACCAGTTCCGTCGTTTGCCAAATTCATTGAGTCAACCGAAATACGTGCGGTATTGCTTTCGGCGGTTTTTTTACCGACATCCAAAACCAATCGCCCTTCTGTTTCAATATCAAGGACAGTGGAATTGATATCTCCGAATGTTCCTGTATTTCCGATATAAAGTTCTCCGGCTTCAATCCTCAGATTTCCCAAAAAACCAGAGGCGTCGCCGTCAATATAAACATTACCTTCACCGCTTTTAATAATATCTGCCGTTCCGGCTGCATCACTGGAAATATTGGAAGCAATAGTGAAACTGGATTTTGTACCGTCCGTATGAAGTTGAAGTTTTGCGGCGTCTTCAAGATAAATATCGTTTTTCGCAGTCCCATTAGCGGCTTTGATATTCAATGTTGAATTATCTTCGACACGGATAAAGGAATCTCCTGAAACAAAAAAGGCGCCGCCTTTTTCGGTTCCGGTATTGTCGGCAATTTCTGCGTTTCCACTGAATGCGACCATCGATCCTTTCAACCAAAACGCACCGCCGTTTACGGCTTTGTTTCCGGTGATTTTGGTTGTTCCTTCAAACGAAACGGCAGCAGAATTATTGAGAAAAAACGCACCGCCGTTTTTAGCTTCGTTGTTGGAGATTGTGGTTAAATTTTTGAAGACAAGATTGTACTCAGGATTGTCAACATCAACTGTCCCTTGCGTGACAAAAAATGCTCCGCCGCTGCCATTCGCCGCTTTATTACCCGTAACAGTGGTTGGTCCGTTAAAGATAATGTACGAAGAGTTTGCGTGCAAAGCTCCGCCGCCGCCATCCGAGTCGGGATCGGCGGGATCGGGATTGGTGAAGGCGGCGGTATTGTTGGTGAATTCGAGTTCTTGAAATTGCATGACGGAGTTGTCCGAGTAAATCGCACCGCCTTGAACTCCTTGATTACCGGAGAACACTGTTTTTCCTTTCGCATTCAATCCGAAAACCAGAGTTGAAGCCGGATCTCTATCTCCCGCATTTCCCACAGAGGCAAGATACATCGCTCCGCCATAACCGCCATTGGTAGGATCGGTATTGGCAGCGGTATTGTTCAAAAACTGAGTTGTTCCTTCAAAGATTATGGAAGTTGTGCTTGTATCGGCGTAAATTGCACCTCCGCCGTCTCCGTCAGTGGATTTATTGCTTTGAAAAGTGGTATCTGCTTTAAAATTCAAGGTTCCGTCACTAAGATAAGCCGCACCGCCGTTTCCTGCCGAAACGGAATTATTTTGGAAGTTGACTATTTTTTCAAAAGAGATGTTGACACTATTCTCGGCGTACAAGGCGCCTCCAGAAGTTGTTGCGGTATTTCCATCTCCGGCGGTGTTTCCTCCGAAATCGGCGGTTTCTTTGAAATTGATTGTTCCTCCCGAAAAATACAAGGCACCGCCGCTTCCGGTACTTGGAGTTGTTGGGTCTGACGGGTCATATCCGGCTTTATTTTTCTTAAAAACGGCGGCACCGTTAAAGGTGAGTGTTGCGGCACTGATGTGCATTGCGCCGCCGCTGGAGTAGGCTTGGTTTTCTTCGGCAGTGAATGTACCGCCAAATGTCAAGGTTCCGCCGTTTGCGTAAATAGCTCCGGCATTGTTACCGGTTGCGGAATTTTTTGAAAAGGTTGCGTTGCCTCCAATGGTTAATGTTGCATCGGATTCCAACCAAAGTGCGCCGCCGTCTGTTTCTGCGGTATTTTCTGAAAAGGTTACTTTTCCCGTAACATTCATAATACTTTCATACAATCCGACTGCTCCACCCATGTCGGCAGAGTTTGAGGTAAAGACGGCATCTTCTTTGAAGGTTAAAATTGAAGTTCCGCCGGATTCCGCATAAATTGCTCCGCCGCGTGAAGTGCTTTTGTTATTGATTAGAGTGGCAGTTTTATCAAATGTCAGTTTCCCTTCATTTACTGCAAGCAAACTATTACTTGAATAACCTCCGCTTAAATTGGCGGTATTGGTAAAGTGAATTTCTCCGCCGGCGACAATCATTAAAGAAAACTCAACTCCGTCACCTTCTGCGGTTTGTGTTGCGGAACTGCTGTAACGGATTGTTGATGTTGTGCTGGAGTTGATTGTGACAGTGCGGTCAATATCTGTGGGAACAAAATCAATATAAACGGTACTATCATCGGGGTCCTCTCGTCGGGTATTGATAGCGTTGCTCAAATTGATAGTAATCACTGTCGGATCTTCCAACGCATTGAAAAACGTATCCGCATTATTAACAGAGGTTTGTGCTTCTGAAAACTTAGGCAAGCCCAACCCCAACAGGAAAATCATAATAATCGGGACAATAAAAAATCGGGGAGTCATAATGTGTTACTTTCATCATTGACCGTCAACAGTAAAGTATCAGGTTCTTACATTTTGTTGTACGGTTTGTGTTCCTGTAAGTGACCAATTTGTTCCGGTTTCCGGTTTAAAATCCATTGAGTTCACCAAGACGAAAAAAACAAGCAAAATGCTTTTTTTGAGTTGGCGGCGAATCATCGGAAATCTCCCCATTTCTGTCAAGCCCAATTTTTTTACTTTTATTGTAATCGATCAGGGGAATTATTATGAGTGAATAGTTATGAGTGAATAGTGAATAGTGGATAGTGAATAGTGGATAGTGAATAGTGGATAGTTGCGCAAGCGGAGTACCACCAAAACGGTATTACTCCGCTTGCGACACTATTCACTATTCACTATCCACTATTAACTATCCTCTAATATCCTGATAGATTACTTTTCACCGTGATATTACGCAAATATCACGTGATATTACGCAAATATCACGTGATATTTCGCCAATATCACGTGATATTATGCCAATATCACGTGATATTTCACAAAACTCAGGTGTGTTTTCGCAAAACTCACGTGTGTTTTCGCAAAAAGCAGGGGTCTTTTCACAAAAGACAAGGGTCTTTTCACAAAAGACAAGGGTCTTTTCACAAAAGACAAGGGTCTTTTCGCAAAAGACAAGGGTCTTTTCACAAAAGACAAGGGTCTTTTCACAAAAGACAAGGGTCTTTTCACAAAAGACAAGGGGCGGCAACTTTGACCCTACCCGTTGGGTAGGGCTGGCTTGTGTTGTCCTTTCAGGACGCAGAATAACGCAATGCGGATTCAAAACGTTTTGGTCGTAATCCGCTTGCGAACCTTATTTTCACCTAATTTTTCCTAACAAAACAACCTCAGTAGCAAATGTGATCATAAAACAACAACCTCATTACCTCATTCACACGGAAAACAATGAGGTAATGAGGTTGACGTATTGAGA
>JAITBS010000344.1 GCA_031283515.1 Planctomycetaceae bacterium | reverse complement strand
AGATATAAACGCAAAAAATAGTAATGACAATACTCCGATTGATTTTGCCAGAAAAAATCCCAATAAGGACATTAAAGACTTTCTCCTTTGGCAAGGGTCAGATGTAAACGCAAAAGATAAGACCGACAAAACGGCGACTGATTATGCAAGAGAAAATTCCAATAATGAAACGAAAAATTTCCTCCTTTCGCATGGAGGTAAAAGTACCGATCCATCATGTATGACAATTATAGTTATAGTTATTCTACTCGTTTTTGCTACGTACTGTATGTCGTAAAAAGAGGATAGTAATAAAAATAATGAGAATGTGAATGTGATCGAGTTTTTTGAACACGGAATACACGAATAAACACAAAAAGGGAACTATTTTTTCGCGTAGTTCGTACTTAAAAAATAATTCCTAATTTAAAAATTGTTGCATAAAAAATTTAACCCACAAATTTATTTAGTCCGATGTTTCATCTCTGTTCGTTATTTTCGCGAAACAACAATAATGATGACAAAAACGATGTTGCGGCTTATTGTGTTTCGTCTCTGCGAAAGGTTGGAGATGTTTCCGATCAATGGTGCATCATCTGCCAAAACAATGAAGTCATTTACTCCGATAAATATCTGCCCCAAAAACTCAAACACGGTGAAATCTGTTGGCTCGTTCCCATAAACGGCGTTACCGTTAATATCGAAAATCACAATAATAACGAAATAACCGTAACTCAATTCTGTATCGAATTCGATCTGCTCGATTTACATAACGGAAACTTCTGTAACTTCGCCGCCGGAAAGAAAAAAATTAACATTACAGAAATCCAAGCCCTCGTCCGACAAAAATGGCTGTCCCTCAAAAATTCGGAACGTAATCAGACAAATCTTAACATCACACTGGCGGAAAACGGGTTGACATGTACAGAATTATCGACTCGATCCGAAATAGACCAGACTCTACTCGATAACGCAATTCTCGATTTCAAACCGTACATTTTTCTGCCCGATCCCAATCAAAACGGTTGCCGGCAATGCTGGGAAGATAACAACTCAATTTCTGTTGTAAAAAATCGTTTCACCCGACGAGATGATTTGGAAAAAATCTTGCCGGTCAAAATACAATCACAACAAAATATATTTAACACGACAAAAATTCAATTCGGACGAAGTTCCAGTACGAATATTCCGTTGCAATTGCCGGACGAAATTTTGTCAAACCTGTTTTCGGGTTTACATCTTAATTTAGAACTCACAACAGAAGGAATTTTTTTGACCGATCTCTCCACAAACGGAACACATTTTAACGGTCAACGCCTAAAAAAGAATGAACGATTTCCAGTCCCAAAAAATCAAAAGAAATTTTCGTTGCGATTCTCCTTCCTGCTCGAAATGCAACTCGAAACAAAAATATTCGCCCCAGTCGCCTCACAATGGAGTAAACAAAACTGCTTGCCCGAAGATATTTTATTCCGTCTTGAACTCTTCGATAAAGAAAAATACGAACTCGCAAAATACTTAAATATCCGTTCGATTCATATCAAACATGCCGAACATTTAACCGTCAACACCGACACCATCAATTACTACACCGAACAATCTGTTGCAGAAAAAATAAATGACCTCAAAAATAAATCTCAATTAAACCCAAACTATGGACAAGAATTTGAAATCGTGTTATATTAAATGTAACTGTCTGTTTTTATCAACAAAGTCCGTAGAAAATACTGATATTAGTCCGCAGATTACGCAGATTAGCACTGATTAGTTTTTTGAAATAGGAAACAAACGAATAATGAAACAAACGAAAAGGGAACAGACTAAAAACACGAAATATACTTTTTGCGTAATATATCAGTAGGATTTTCCAAAACGTATTTTAACTGTTTCAGCAAACCTCATTTAAAACCTAATTTTTCTTACTATTGTTTAAAAACCTCAGTAGCAATAAATCCTACAAAAACCAACCTCATTACCTTATTATTCGTTTACGTTTTTAATGAGGTAATGAGGTTGATAGGAGAGAAAATCATTGGCTACTGAGTTTTTTTAAACAATAGTTCGGAAAAATTAGGTTGAAAATGAGGTTTTGTTAAGGACGATTTTGACAAATGACGTATTCTAAAAATTATGCCGCTGATATATTACTTTCAACTAACCAACTAAACCATTAACCACTGATTCACAAATGTCAACATTTAATCCGCTTTCATGGTTCACCAAGAAAAAAATGACGCTTGCTCAAGTTCAACTTGGTGACTTAAAACGCGAACAATTCAAACTCGAAGGAGATGTCCGCAGACTCGAAAAAGAAGAAGAACAACTCCAAAAAGAAAAAGAACAAAACGAAGACAAATACCGTAACGCTCATGCCGCCGGAAAAGAGTTCGTCAAAAAAACAATTATCCGTAAACTCGAAACGTTAAAAATTCAAACCAAAAGCGTCGAAACACGTCTCAAAACTTGTTACTCACTTTATCAAACAACAATCGGACTAATCGCCGTCAAAGAAAATCAGACATTCTTTGAAAAACTTGGTGTCGGTTCGCTTGTTATGAAAATGGACATTGACGAATTACAATCGTTCATCCAAGAAGCAACCGTCGAAGGCGAATTACAACAAGACAAACTCGCTCGTTTACTCGGTGCCACCAACGCAATGACCGAAACAAACGATCTCGGCGATGCAATTTTAATTTCAGAATACGACGCCGAATTGCTCGGTAAAACTTCACGCCAAACCGAAATATCGACCACAACAAACTCCGAGACATCCGATCAAAATTACGCCGAAATTCTCGACCGAACCGCAAACGCCGTCAACGAACTAAACCAGACAATGAAGGAGAAATCATAAATGAACTCTTGGGCTGATAAATTAAACGCTCACATCGAACAAGCTAATTTATTGTTGCAAAAAGGTAACCGTAACGGAGCGGCAATTGATATGGTGAAAGCGTCGGAGTTGCTGTTTATCGAAGCAAAAAACACAACCGATTCCAAAACAAAAAAGAAAATGGTTTTACAAGCAAGCCAATTACTTGAAACGTCGTTGCTGTTGCGCGGAGAAATCAAAACGAAACAACAATCGTCCAATCAACAAAATTCGCACAAAACGAAAATTTCAAATCAACCCAAACACACCGAAAATTTACAATCCGCCAAAAACGAAAATGAAGATGAAAAAACCATTTTCTCACGCGGTTCGACATTAACATTCGCCGATGTTGCAGGACTTAGCGAAGTAAAAGAAACGCTGATGCAACGAGTCGTGTTGCCTTTTCGTTTTCCTGACAAACTTGCAAAATACGGATTGAAAAGTGGTGGCGGAATGTTGTTTTATGGTCCGCCTGGAACGGGTAAAACTCTTTTGGCAAGAGCAGTTGCGGGAGAGTTGGGATTGCCGTTTTATTTGATAAAGAGTTCTGAGATTTTAAGTCAATATTATGGTCAGAGTACAAAAAATCTTGCCGAGTTATTTGAACAAGCTCGCAACGAATCAAATGGTGCGTGCATATTTTTTGATGAAATTGATTCTATCGCAAAAAAACGAACTGACGAGACACATGGTGCAACATTGCAAGTGTTGACTCAATTATTACAAGAGTTAGATGGAGTTAGCGGACGAAGTGAAAAATTAGTTTTTCTTGCGGCGACAAATACTCCTTGGACATTGGACGAGGCAATTTTGCGTCCGCCAAGATTCTGTGAAAAATGTTACGTTCCTTTGCCGGACGAACCGGCAAGACTGGCAATGTTTGAAATTGGTTTGAAAAATTGCCCGGTAGATTCTGACCTAGACGTTAACAATCTTATTGCTGAAAGTGACGGATTAAGCGGTGCCGAGATTATAAATATTTGCGAACGAGCAAAACTAATTCCATTCACTGAAGCAATTCAAACCGGTGTCGATAGACCGGTAAACGCCAACGATTTCAAAAAAGCAACACAAAACCAAAAACCAAGCGTCAATAAAGAATTATTAAAAAAATACAATAATTGGTAAAAAAAATACGATATTTTTA
>JAITBS010000154.1 GCA_031283515.1 Planctomycetaceae bacterium | reverse complement strand
TCGCTTCGCCTGCACGGTTTCAGGACAAAAAACGCCTAAATATGCAGTCGAAACAACCATGTTCCTTCTAAAGATATTCCACCTAAAGATATTCCACAAGAGGTTTTTAGAAGTTCCCTTAGGTGATAACACTTTACGTTTTTTGTTGAAACTGATACACTATCAAGACAGAAATTCAATCTGATATTAAAATTCAATCTGATATTATTGTGATTTTTTCTTTGCAATACTTAATTCGTCCGAATGTGACACCATGCTTTCCAAAACTTTTTTACTCATTTCTTACGGAGCTCCTGAAGTAAAAGAAGAAGTAATTCCTTTTCTTCATAACCTTTTGGCAAACAATACAAATTCTACCGTTTTGTCAAATCGAATTACTGTTGCGGCGGAAAAATATTACAAAATGGCTCGCCAAACCGGTAGATTGAGCCCACTCAATAGAGAATGTCACAACCTGATCGCCGGAATTCTTCGTGAAACAAAACAAAATAATATTGAACTCAATGTTTATTGGGGGAATTTGTTTTGGCATCCGCTGCTTGAAGATACCGTAGCGGAAATGGCAAGAGACGGAATTCAACAGGCAATCTGTTGTACAACTTCAATATTTGATTCAGGAACCAGTAATAAACGTTATACCAATGCTCTTGAAGTTGCCCGACAAAAAGTTGGTGTGATTGCTCCGGTTTTTGAAAATTTATCATTCCTGTTTGAACATCCGTTGTTTATTGAAGCGCAAACGGATTGTTTGCTTGAAGCCCTTGCTTGGATTGTACCGCATGACGGGCAATATCTGGAAAAGACAAATTCTATTTTGGTACTTTTTTCTGCTCACAGTATTCCGAAATCGGATTCTGCGTGTTCCAATTACGTTGGGCAACTTCGTCAAACCTGTCAGTCAATTATCGAAAAATGTTACACGCCGTCAATTGCTTGGGAACTTGTTTTCCAAAGCCGAAGCGGTACGATTGAATATTGGCTCGAACCGGATATTAAAGAACGAATCCGCGAAATTGCGGCAACAAAACAATATCAGTCAATCATTGTGGTACCGATTGGTTTTTTCTGCGAAAATATGGAAACAATCAACGATCTTGATTTGGAAATCGGCGAAATCTGCAACGAATTTAATCTTAAATTTATCCGCGCAAGAACAATCGGTACCTTGCCCAAAACCTGCAAAATGATCGTTCAAGAAATAATGAAGCGGAAATAATAAAATGGTAATAGATTACTAAAAATGAAATCAGTTGACAAAAATTCTATTGAAACAGTACCTAATTTTTATCAACATTTTTAGGAGATTTTCCTTGTTTTTTCAACAGTTAATTATTCGTTGGTTTACTGCTCAGGTTTTGCAGAGAGCCAAAAAAGAAATCCTGAATGTACCGGAGGTAACACCAAATACCAATCTATCAGATCGCCATTCGGAATATCCGTCCGTTTCCGAACAAGTGTGCGGCGGCGATTCACCGAACCAATCGCCAAACCCATCGGATTCGATTGCTGTTGATCTTGGATTTGTGTTTGCCATGCCGATGGAAGCCGCCGGCGTTACGGATGTTTTGAAACACGCCCAAACAACTCAAGGTAATGGACGGACATTTCATACAGGTCTTTTTCACGGTTATCGTACAGCTATTGTCGAATCGGGAGTAGGTCAGGAAAACGCCGGTCGTGCCGCAGAAGTATTGCTTGATGTGTTCAAACCGAAACGGATTCTTTCTGCCGGTTATGCCGGAGGATTGACGAAACGGCTAAAACAATTCGATGTCTGTTTTCCGGAAATATTGGTTCGGGAATCCGATGGAAAAAAATTCTATGTATCAAATTCCGTTCCTGAAATCATTGAAGAATCAACCGCTTCTGAAAAACAAAATCAAAAACTAATCCTATTGACCACAGATTATGTTGTCGGCTCTCCAAAACAAAAATCATTGCTGCATCACCAAACCGAAGCGGAACTGGTTGATATGGAAACATTTGCAGTTGCGGAAGTTTGCCGGAAACATCAGATTCCATTGCTTGCAGTTCGAATTATTTTGGATACTGCCGAAGAACAAATTCCTAAAGATGTCCAACGGATTTTGAAAAATAGTGAAAAAGGCGGTGCTCGATTAGCGGGTTCGGTTCTTGGTTCGTTGTTTTCGCGTCCGTCGTCCATACTCGATCTGTTTTCGCTCAAACAACGCGCACTCCACGCCACTGACCAACTCGCTAAACAAATCGCCAGAGAAATAGTTGAGAATGGAGAGTTGAGAGTGAAGAATTGAGAGTTCGCAAGCGGTTTCGATCATAATTCGCATACGCAACTATTTTTTAATCATTTCTGTCTATCCACAAAATGTCGTCTATTTTTTATTTTGCCTATTTTGTTTAAAATTTTGTTTCGATGCGATGTGGGGGGTTGTTTTTTTGGAAAAAATTTGCAATGATTTTACAGAGATGGTCAAGGGAGGTTTTTAATAATCTGATTTAAGCCCGCTTGGTCATTGGGAGTATCATTGTATTCCTACTCGTTGGTGTATTCCTAACAGTTGCCGGCTGACATTTTCGGAGTGGAACACAGAGTCCTACGATTGTTTTGTCCGGTAAAAAATTGCTGAATAAGAATTTATCGATAAAATTTATTGGATAAACAATTGATTGGTTAAAAGTGTTTCCTGCCTCAAAAATGTTCGAATTGTCAAGTGTAATAAATTTATTTTACTTACCCCCAATTTCAGATGAAACTTTTTACTTTGTTTGCTGATGTTCCGGTATTAACAACCGCATCAATGATTGATTTGGTTATTTTTATTGGATTTATTATTGCTGTTGTTACGATTGGTATTGGAATGAGTCGCGGCAGCAAAGGTAGTGAATCATATTTTCTTGCTGGTCGTGGTCTTGGTTGGTGGTTAATCGGGTTTTCGCTTATTGCCGCCAATATCTCTACCGAGCAATTTGTCGGAATGTCCGGTTCGGCAGCGAATTATGTTGGTTTAGCGATTGCGTCTTACGAATGGATGGCGGCGGTTACTCTGATAATTGTCGGTTTCGTTTTTCTACCGCAATTTCTCAAAGCAGGAATTTATACGATTCCCGAATTTCTGGAAAAACGTTATAACCGGTTTTCACGTACTTTTATGTCGTTGATTATGATGATCACGTTTGTCACGGTGAACACCACAGCGGTCATTTATTCCGGTGCCAAAGTTTATTCGACCTTTTTCGATAATCAAACCTATTTTGGTATTCCGTTTGATATTGTCACGTTTTCGTGGTTAATTGGCATTCTGGCGGCAACTTATGTGTTCTTTGGCGGTTTGAAAGCGTGTGCGTGGGCGGATTTGCTGCAAGGTTCGGCACTGATTCTCGGCGGAGTCATTGTTCTCGTCTTTGCCATGAACGCTCTCGGTAACGCCGATACCAAAACAATAGACGATGCCGTTCAAACAGTCACAATTCAATCCGGTACAGTTATTTCCGAAACTGATGTTGCGAAAATCAAGGAAAGTTCGAGCGGCAGTGAGCGGTTTGGTGTTCTCAACGCCCACAAACTCCGTATGAATCTCCCTTGGCACGACACCGTACTCCCTATCACCGCCCTAATGCTCGGACTCTGGATTCCGAACCTGTATTACTGGGGACTCAACCAATACATTATGCAACGAACTCTCGGTTCACGATCCTTAGCCGAAGGTCAAAAAGGAATTGTTTTTGCGGCATTTATGAAATTGGTTGTTCCGTTTATTGTTGTGTTTCCGGGATTGATTGCGTTTAACCTGTTCAGTAGTGATATGCGGGAAAGTGCTTTCACGAAAGAAAACAATGGTGTTGTTCTTGAAACATTTGAATCGGTTAAAAACAATCCGAATAGTCAACGCAAAGTGTTTCCTTTTGATTCGGACTTTGCGAAAATTGAGCCGAATAAAGCGACAGAAATTGTTTTATACAATGCCGCTGCTGCGCAAATCAAAATTGATATTTCCGCACACAATTTGTTGGAACAAAATAAACTGATTATTGCGGAAATTACCAGAAAAAACGCAACTCTTCCGAAAGAGGATCGAATCGCAGCGGAGAAACAATTGATGGGTTACGATTATGATGCGGCGTTTCCGTTGTTGATGAGTAAACTGGTTCCGGCGGGCGGTTTTCGCGGATTCATGCTGGCGGCGATGCTTGGTGCGGTGATTAGTTCACTTGCTTCCATGCTCAATGCCGCTTCCACTATTTTTACGATGGACCTCTACAAAGAATATTTACATCACAAAGCCAGTGATAAAACATTGGTTTTTGTTGGGCGTTTCTGTGTGTTGTTTTTTACAATAACCAGTTGTCTGATTGCGCCGATGTTGAATCGTCCTGAATTAGGCGGGGTATTCCATTTTATTCAGGAATTTCAGGGTTTTATTTCACCGGGAATTTTGGCGGTGTTTCTGTTTGGTTTTGCGTCAAAACGGGCTCCGGCAATTTGCGGACCAACTGCTCTCATTTCCTCACCAATTATTTATGCTTTATTGAAATTTTTCCTTTTACCTGATTTGGCATTTTTGGATCGTATGGCGATTACGTTTATTTCGGTGCTTATTGTGTTGACTGTTTTCCGAATCACGATGCCGCGTTCAACACCTTACGAACCGGTTTCAAAAACAACAATTGAAATAAAAACGTCACGAGGAGCATTGATTTGCGGACTGATTGTTCTGGTTCTCGCGGCAATACTTTACCTGTATTTCTGGGATTTTGATACGCCGATGTTTAATGGTTTCCTCGACAGTTTTTCAACGCTGTTCACGACATAAATGGTACCAATAAGGACGAAGTTTTTTGTTTCACGGAGACCGACAGATCAATGAATTATCAACACGAACCCATTCCGATTTCCGTATGCATTCTCGCAAAAAATTGTGAAACCAAGATTGAGAGTTGTTTGAAATTGTTAACGGCATTTGATGATGTGTTGGTTCTTGATACTGGTTCTACAGACCGGACATTGGATATTGTTGCGTTGTTTTCCAATGTTCGGGTGTTTCATCAAGACGGTATTAGTAATTTTGGTGAAACCCGTAATTTCATTACCGAAAAAGCAAAATGCGATTGGGTATTACATATTGATTCGGACGAATTTGTTACGCCGGAATTTCTGGACGAAATCCGCAATCTGGTTCTGGACACCAACACGGTTTATTCTATTTGCTTGCGTATGTTTTATCGCGGTCATTCTCTTCCGCCTTTTGATACTCGGTCATGCCGGTTGTATCATCGCAGGACAACCTCATGGAATATGCGAGCGGTTCATGAAATTATCGAAATCCGCAAAGGGATGACTCTTTACCCACTCAAAACAATCATCGAACACCATTCGTATGATTCTGTCAAACAACTCATTGATAAAGCCCAATATTACAGTACACTTTTTGTGGAACAATTTCATGAAGATGTTACAATTTCTTCATGGAGTCCTTTTTTTCATGGTGTTGGGATGTTTCTCAAATTTTACATTTTACGCCGATCATTTCTTTACGGTTATTCGGGATTTTTGGTTTCGTTTTGTTTGTCTCTTGCTTCCTTTTTAAAATACGCCAAACTCATTGAATATCGGAAAAATTCCTAATTCTAACACTGGTCGAGAAAAGCGTATCCGAACAACAATTCCCTGCCCAACCATTGATTGTCAGTTGTTTCAATTTCGAATTGTGTAATATTTCACTGATAGATTACATTAATTTTATGATTAGGCGATGGCGTATTCAGCGGCTGGTGTTCCTTTTTCGAGGGATTCGATGACGGCGTCAATTGCTTCTTCGCTGTCGATGTGACCGAACCACCAGTTTTCAGGATAGACCACCAACGCAGGACCGCGATCACAAACTTTGAGGCAACTGGTACACGCTACCGCAACATCATTCAGTCCATGATCCGCCAGTTCTTCCTGTAAATATTGCAACAATTGACCGGCACCGCCTTTCGCACAGACTCCTTGCGGTGTACCGTTCATACGGAATGATCCGCAAACTAAAATGTGATGGGATGGTTTTTGCATAATTTATTGCTCCTTTTTGGAATTTGTTCAAATTTAATTTGAATGTATTGAATTGATTTGAATGTATTGAATTGGTTTGAATTTACCCACAACCACTACCGGAACCGCGGCAACCCATACTTTGACAACCTCGGCCTGTATTGCAAACTCCGGGAGTTCGCAAGAGGATTTTCGGTAATTCCTTACCGGCGAAAATGTACGGAATTGATTCTGAGATAAGTCCTTCTACGGTGAGAACACGTAATCCGTTCTCTTCGAGAATACGTTGCGGATTCTGCCCGCAGCCGCTGACAAGAACCGCAACACAATCCCGAAATATCTCCGCCAATTGCCGCCAACGCAAATCACCCGAACCGGGAACCGGAGTAGTACGTTGTTCCAACAAGACGATTTTATTCTCTTTTTTTCCGAAAACACATAAATTTGCCGCTTCACCAAGATGACGGTTCACAAATAATCCTTCCATAGACGCCGCCGCAACATAGGGACGTTCTGCTGTCGGCTTAACAATAGCGGCTTCCCGTAATAACCGGTTTATTTCATAACTATTGTCAATACCGAGCATTCCAACCGCGTCCGACCGGCAACGAGTACAATGTAACATTTGAGGCAGATATTGTTCCGTTTTTTTACGTAACGTATTCATTTCCTCTGCTGTCGGAACCGGATATTTTTCAAAAACGGTTTCTTCAATATGCATCAAGGGAATACAATTCTGTACATCAGCACCGAGTTCCCGGCAATAGCGGGCAACATCAACAACATGGTTATCATTAACACCCGGTACGACAACCGTATTAATTTTAACGATAATACCATGCGATTTTAATTTCTTGATACATTCGGTTTGGCGTTCGAGCAGGATTTTTGCGCCTTCGGTGCCGCGATAAACATGCGAACCGAAACGGAACCAGGCATAAATTTGTGATCCGATTTCTGGATCAACCGTATTCATTGTAATTGTTACATGAGAGATATTCAGTGCGGCAATATTGTCCACATACTCTGCTAAACCTAAACCATTAGTAGCAAGACAGAGAATTTTATCGGGATATTTTTCATGAACAAGTTCCAATGTTCGAATGGTTTCTACCGGATTGGCAAAAGGATCACCTGGTCCTGCAATACCGACAACTGCAATATTATCAACTTGTTTTAGTACCGCATCGAGATAAGTCAATGCTTGTGCCGGATTCAACACAACACTGCTAACACCGGGTCGGCTTTCATTGGCACAATCATATTTTCTATTGCAATAATTGCACTGAATATTACATTTAGTTGCAACCGGCAGATGTACTCTACCGGTCTGATGCCGTGCCGTTTCACTAAAACAAGGATGATTTTCAAACATAGCGGTTTATTGGGATAAAAAAAAAGAACCGCCTATTACTATGCAAAATCTATACCAATAAGACAACCATTGAATTTTAAGTGTAATTTAAGAGTATTTGCTATAAAAATTGAGAGATAGCAATAATTATTACGAACCGAATAATCCTACAAAATTGTAAAAGCGATTTGGTCAAATACAATATTGTATGATTTGATGTTGTGATGAAAACGGATTGAAACCTGTTTATTTTGTCGAGAAAATTGTATATGCCGGTATTTTTTAGAAGTTGCCTAAAGTATCATATTGGGTTCAACGGTCGAGTATTGTATTAAGCATGAAATTGCGTATAATTCCTGTTTTGAAATTAACAATTGGACATTCCTGCTGTTTTTTATGAAAATCTTATTGACCAACGATGATGGAATTTATGCGCCGGGTTTGGCGGCAATCGAACACGCATTGCGGCAATTGGGCGATGTTTATGTTGTAGCACCTTCCAAAGAACAGAGCGGTGTTTCGCATTCAATTACATTTCTAACACCGTTGATGGTTAAAAAAGTATTTGTCAATAACAAACATTGGGGTTGGACAGTGGATGGCAGTCCGGCGGATTGTGTTAAATTAGGAATTTCGGCAATTGTTCCTGAACGTCCTGATTTGATTGTTAGTGGTATCAATGGCGGTCTGAATGCCGGAATTAATATTATTTACTCTGGTACAGTGGCAGCGGCAGTAGAAGGTGTTTTTTATGGAATCACAAGTATTGCTGTTTCTTTGGAATACGATGAAAATGAACCTTTTTATCAAGCGGCGGATTGGGCTGTGGATGTGATTAAAAAAATTCTTGAGAAAAAAGATCGGCAACCAAGACTTTACAATATTAATATTCCTTTAGCTGCACTTCGGAAAAACAAAGCTGAAACCAAAGTTGTTGGAATGGATGTTACTCAATACTGGGAGTCGTTTGAGCGGCGAACCGATCCATTGGGACGTTTTTACTATTGGTTAACCGGACGCCCTGACCCGCGACAACCAAAACCGGAAAAACCAATTAGAATGACGGACATGACGGCTCTTACTCAAGGTTTTATTTCGGTAACACCGTTGAATTATGATATGACTCATCAATCCCAACTCGACATTATGGAAAGTTGGGACTTAAATCCGGTAAACAAGCAAACAGGCAATGATAAATCAGCACATACCGGACCAACAATTCGAACAACAATGAAAAATTAGTAATTCCACTGAAATATTACGAAGAAGTATTTTGTGAGTTGACCATTTATTCCTCTGGAATGACTCGTCCATTCCCAAGAATGACTCGCCCATTCCCAAGAATGACTCACTCATTCCCAAGAATGACTCATTCATTCCCAAGAATGACTCATTCATTCCCAAGAATGACTCATTCATTCCCAAGAATGACTCACTCATTCCCAAGAATGACTCACTCATTCCCAAGAATGACTCACTCATTCCCAAGAATGACTCATTCATTCCCAAGAATGACTCGTTCATTCCCAAGGATTAGCCGTTCCTTCTTGGGAATAATGTATTCGGTAATATATCAGTAGAATTATTGTAGATAACAACAATAGGTAGCCCTGAAAGGGCGTGGTTAGTTAATAGTTATGAGTGAATAGTGAATAGTGGGGAGTTCGCAAGCGGAGTAATACCCAAACGGTAGTACTCCGCATTGCGAACCTTATTTTCACCTAATTTTTCCTAACAAAACAACCTCATAAAGTAGTTGATAGTTGAGAGTGGATAGTGGATAGTTAATAGTTATGAGTGAATAGTGAATAGTGTCGCAATGCGGAGTACTGCCGAAATGGTAGTACTCCGCTTGCGACACTCTCCACTATCAACTCTCCACTCTCCACTATCAACTATCCACTCTATTGTCCTTTCAGGACGAAGAGGAAAAAAATAAGTAATTCCGCTGATAGATTACTCTGCTTTTTATTGTCTTTTTGTATCAATTCGATTAGAATAATCGAGTTGTTTATTTTTTTGCCGGTTTTCGTGTTGCGGAATAACACGGGAATTACGAATCTTTTAATTTTACACAAATAAGGAGTTTCAAATGACGAAACAATTATTGCTTTTGGTATTATTTTGTTTTTCAAGCGTTTTGGTAATTGTTTCCGGTTTTTCCGTTGCCGAAGACGTAAAACCGTTGGAGTTAATTACAACCGTATTACCGCTCAAAATTGTTCCCGATAGAGTGCCGCTCGGTGCAAGAATTAAAATAACATACCGATTCGAAGCGGAAAAACCTTATCCAAACGATAATTCCGTATTTGTACATATTATAGACGAGTCCGGCAAAATGGTTGCTCAAGCCGATCACCTTCCCGGTATCGCAACCGGTTCTCCCGGTTGGATCGGCAACATCGAATACACAACCGATTACATCATCCCACAAAAATATGGCAACACCGTTCCGAATGGAAAATATCGCTTGGTTATCGGACTTTATCATGCTGATGAAAATAAAAAATGGATCAATGAACCACTCCAAACCGGTGTAGGTGTTCTCTATGATCAATCGCGAACACGTTGTATTGCCGGTTCGTTCATTGTTGATCCCACCGCTCCCATGCCTCCCAGTGATACAGAAAAAACACCAACTCTTGATTTGACAGGATCGCAAATCGTTTTTGAGGAAGATTTTTCTCAACCGTTGGATGTTTCACCGTGGGGACCGGGAACTCGCTGGATCGCTCATACTCCGTGGACGGGAGATTTTGGCGAAGCCCGATTTATGGATCCTCAATCCGATTTTCCATTCACTATCCATAACAATGTTTTACGAATTGAAGCCAGAAAATCAGAGGAATTTGCCGCCAAAGATCAATGGAAACGCCTATGGGCTTCCGGTTTACTGGCATCGTGTGATCCCAAAGGTGGCGGTTTTGCATTACAATACGGATACTTTGTTGCGAGAATGAAAATGCCGGTCGGTCAAGGTGTTTGGCCCGCTTTTTGGTTAGCTTCTGCTTATGACCGCACCAACAAAACTGCCGGTGCGGATGGTTCTGTCGAACTTGATGTTGTGGAATATTACGGACATTTTCCCAATTCTTACCGTACTGCGCAACACGTTTGGGAACCGAAACCACATCAAGGAGCCGGAATGACAATTACAACAAAACCAAACGAACCGTCTTTGGGATTTCACGATTACGGTGTGATGGTAAAAAAAGATTTTATTGTTTATTATTTTGACGGAATCGAAATTTGGAAACAACCAACGCCGCCAGAACATAACAAACCGCTGATGTTGCTTGTCAATCTTGCTCTTGGCAGCGGTTATTCCATTGCCGAAACACCGAATCCGTCTTTTTTGGATATTAAATTCATCCGTGCTTACTCACTTCCTTAATAAATGATAATCTATCAGTGGAATATTTTTGAATTTGTTTACAGTTGGAAATTAAAAAGTAGGTCGCAACGGTTGGTTTTTCATTTCCGTCCGTCAACAGGGGCAAGTCGGCGAGTACGCCGTATTGTTTATTGGTTATTGTTTAAAACGTTTCGGCGAAACGCTGGCTACCTTGGGAGTCCATTGGTAAACAAATTGACGAAGATTCCGCTGCAATATTTCCCAAAATGTACTTTGGAAATCAAAAATATTGTCGTGTATTCAGATCAGTAACATATTAGTCGAGCGTAAATAATGGAGAGTGGAGAGTGTCACATGCGGAATTGATACCGTTACGGCAAT
>JAITBS010000129.1 GCA_031283515.1 Planctomycetaceae bacterium | reverse complement strand
GTGATCAATTCATGGGCAAATGTATTGCCGGGCGTAACGTAAAACCACTCCATCGCGTCTTCATAACGAACAAGAAAAAACGGAACATAATTCTCGTCGGCTTCTTGACCGAGAAGAATAAAAGCCTCATCACTACGTTCTATCTGTTGCACATTTTCATGAATAAATTTTGCAATCGCAACACATTTTTCATTGAACATAATCGGAGAATAAAATTGGCGTTCCGGTGTTTCACGTTTCGCAAGCCGGACAATCTGCATTTCCAATCCGACAAAAGGTTCTTTCATTGATAAACTCCTATAAGAAAAAAAATAATTTGAACAATTTTTGACAGGAGTTACGGAATTTACGGGATTGTTAATTAAAATTGTTATTATAATTTGAAATTCTATTTTTGAATACAAAAATAAAATTCAGATTTTAACAACATCATGTAAATTCCGTAACTTCTATCAAAAAATACCTTGAAAGAAACGCGGGATAGAACCTCTATCCCGCTTATTGTACCAATAAACATTATTGGTAAGAGGAGTGGTTACGCCAAAACCATTTGTTCATAGAGTTTTTCGAGAGCGGCTTCGTGTTCGGCTTTTTTCTTGGCGAGTTCCGATTTCTTGAGTTCAATCGCTTCGTACTCTGCGTCAAGCGATTTGATTTGCTCTCTGTAATGACGTTTCTTGCTCTCCTGGTCAATTGTTATTGTTGTCTTTGCGTGTTCATAATTTGATTTAGCGTCTGAAATTTTAGATCGAATTTGATCTTGTTGGTCATACAAATAAGTTACGATACGGTTATCCCATTGTTGTTCAAATGTTTTGTATTCCAATTTCAGATTGGTGTTACGGCATGTGTCAAAAAGTTCGCGGCGATAATCTGAGGCGGCTCTTATTTTGCCATCGAGTTGGTTAAATTGCCAAGAAAGAGGATAACGTTTTGCTTCGTATTCTTCCTTGACTTTTTGGAAATCGTCCCACATTTTTTGTAATGTTATGGACAATTCCTCTTTTTGGGTACGATATTCCGGTACACGCTTAACTTCCGCGATCTTCTCATCGCGTTTCTGCCGCCACTGAACATCCGCTTCGAGTTGGTTCACATCGGCGTCGGCTCGCTCGATAATTCGTAACACTTCTTGCTTGGAGAGAGTGCATTCACCGCGTGCAATCGAACGCAACAGTTCCTGATACTCGTTGTCATCCTTGACAAACTGATTCTTTTCTTCTACTTTCAAGGCTTCAAAATCAAACATGGTTTTGTCTCCGTTGTTGGAGTTCATCTGATCGTCCGCCGGCGTCAAGGAAACCGTTTCTCCGTTGACCGCTGACGATGTGGCTTGTAACAAATTGTTGGCTTGGACTGAATCTGACATAAGGGAACCTTTCTAAAAAAAGGGGGTTAAAAAATGGGAACGAATAACATATCCGTTCTGTTATTGTTTTGTTATTGGGTAATCTTTTCTTGTGAAATCACAACCTCTCTCCATAAATACTTATAGCGGTGAAGGTCAAAGTATTTTCACAAAAAATGGATTTTTATAAAATTTAGGGAAAATTTTATTGGTCAACATCATTTTCAGGCACAAGTCTCTGCATATTCCAGAGCGTCATCAAAATTATTGGCAACAGTATAAAGTTGTTGTCGCCCTTCCATCTCGATTTCGCGTTGTAATCTAAAATCTTCACGATCATTGATGTTACATTGAATTTCCAAATCAATAATAAAATTGAGCATACGTGGCAGAAGTGCATCCAACTCCCAACATTGATTACCGTAATGTTTTTGATAATCACTGGAACGGGTATCACTTTCTTTAATGGTATTGGGGGGGAGATTGTACTGTTCAATCTGTTGTATTGACAAGGCAATCCGCTTGAATTCAAATTCCGCATTGAATTCCTGTAACGAGCGCGTAATATAATCACCCATGTCAAGACCGCTAGGGTCATGATCGCCGCAGTAAAGAATGGTAAATCCTTGACCATATTCTTTGAATCGTTTAATTCGCAATGCCGTTTCGTGTAACTCAGAAATACTTGGATAACCACGGCATGAAAAATAAGAACAATCCCAATTGTTACAAGTTTCTTCAATAACACCGAGCAGGGCATCTTTTTCGATCCAAACTTCAACACGTTTTTCCTGATTTTGCCAATAATCAACATGAAACTGATTGGCACAAGCCTGAATGATTGCCTCTGGGTTATCCCATTGAGGGCGAGATCGTAAAATTCTTGTACGATCTTCGATGGCGTTCCAATCAATCAAACCCGCCATACGACCACGCCGCATCGCTTCACAGATTTTGTTATAGGTAGTTTTCTTGTTGGGTGCAAGATCGCGGGCAACAAACTGGTAATGAAGTTGTCGTAGCGTTAATTTGTATCCGGCATTTTTGTATTCCATAAGAATAGGAATCGCTTGGGTGATTACTTTCATATCAGACTTTCTGACACAATCGGGAATATATTTAATCTTGGTCATTATCTTCCTCCTAGTAAAATGGGTTATAGAAATACTTTGATACCGTTTCAATTGGAAACCTTTAAGAAATCATTGAGTGATTTGAAACACGATTTCAGATATTGCGTATCGAAATGTTCACAAAGTTCGACAATAAATTCATTTGAATTCAATGTCGAAAGTGAAACATCAATATATTCCTTTACAGGTTTGTTGGCAGGATTATTTAAACGGTTTAAATCCGTCTTGACATCAGAAACGGTTGAATTATTTAAACCGTTTAAATTTTTCTTTGCCTTGACACCAACATGAGCGGTTGGTGAAGGCTTGACTCCGGTTTCTTCACGTACATTTTTGATGAACGGTACGGATACGCCGAGAATTTTTGAAACGGAATGATTGCTTTTCTGTTCATTGCCGGGAATAGAAAAGTAGGCAATAACAATGTTACGTTTATCAGCATTGGTTAACGGCAAACCATGTTCCTGATTCGATTGACAGGCAAAGGTTAAGGCTGCAATTCGATCTCCTTCATGAATATGACAAGAAACCGTGTCATGACCGCATTTTTTATAAGCAGCAAGACGATGATGTCCGTCAGCAAGCCAATAATCTTTTCCATCATAGAAAACATCTATTGCAGGAAAGATTACACCGCGATTCATTGCTTCTGCATAGCGTTCAATCGCAGAGTTATTTTCTGTAATACGAACTTGTGTACCGCCATCGGTGCGGATTAAATCAACTGAAAGATTGGTTATGTCCATCATAATTTTGTAGGTTGGTAATTCTCACACTAAAAGAATTACGGTTGAAATTGTGGAAAAATACGTTACGAACCAACAAAAAATGGGTGGAGGATGCGCATACCGGTAAACGGGAATGTCGAAATGTAACATAAAAACTTCACGGAAGAATGCTTGAAACAGGGAGAAACAAAAAAACAAGTTGCTCTCTATTTATAATCCGTTTCGCTTCATTTTTTGTAGAATTACAATAACACGAAAACACTTATTGCTTTGCAAATAAAGAACTTACGCCAATTATTCGTTTGATATTTTAAGAAAAATCCCGATTATTTATTCACGGGACAAATTTGGGATTTTTTAGAAATCAAAGAAATCCGGTTCTTGAACGAGAGTATCTGTTGAATCGAATTGAGGTACATAATTCTCCTCCGGTTCAAAACCGAATCGTCTAAAAAAATCTTCCGTAGAAAATTCCTGAAAAGGTTCTTTCGGAACAATTAAGGGAACATCCTGTTCCCAATTTACTTGTTGAAAAAGTGTTTCAGTATCTGATTGGTCGAACCACGCACAAAGAGCAGTGAAATTAATATCGTACCGAATATAATCTCCATCGTCTCCGTCATCATCACCGTCATCACAGTTACGGAATTTCCTCCGTAACCTTTTGATGAGATGATGTTTGATAGGCATGAGCGGCCATTTTTCTCCGCCTGCTAAAGCGTGGGACATTCGATGTTGAAGTGCCGCCATGTCTTTCGCCGGAGGATAGAAGGCACAAAGACCTTTCGATTTCGGGCAACGGGGACAGGAACGTAAACCTAATTTTTGTCGCCGTTTTTTACGGGAATGTTCACTCCGTTTCCAAAGTTTGATTTCACGTTTCACCGGAAAAATCGGGCGTTGCGGCTGATTGTTTGCGTTACGAATTAAAACGTGGCAACAGCATCGCGACTTCAAACACCGTTGCCCACATCGGTTACGCGGAAATTGACGATAAGGAATATGCGGCGTTGGGAGTGGTGTGTAT
>JAITBS010000125.1 GCA_031283515.1 Planctomycetaceae bacterium | reverse complement strand
GTATTGTTTGTATTGTTTGTATTGTTTGTATTGTTTAAAACGTTTCGGCGAAACGTTGGCTGCCTTTGGAGTCCATTGGTAAACAAATTGACGAATATTCCACTGATAGATTACGATGTTTTTATCAATAGGGAACTTCTAAAAACTTCATGTAAAATTTATTTTTAGTAGGAACGCGGTCGTCTCGACCGCATATTTAAGCGTTTGTCATGCAGGCGAGACGCCCGCGTTCCTACTAAAATTAGTTTTTAGAAGTTTACAAGACATTTTACCGATTTTGCGGAAGAGGTTAGGGATGGTAAAATAGATAGATTGGGCGGTACGGGACTCGAACCTGTGACCCCTAGCTTGTCGAGCTAGTGCTCTAACCAAACTGAGCTAACCGCCCTAAAGAATTGGTTGCAGAGAAACATTATGACGAACCTCAAACAACCTTTTCTATTCAAAAGTTGTGTCATTCTCCCATGTTGTTGAATTTTGTCAAGAAGGGGTGTTTTGAGGTGATAGTTAATAGCGGAAAGTGTTGCAATCGGAGTAACACCAAAACAGTAATAAAATAATCCGTATGCGGCACTCTTCACTATCAACTCTTAACTACGCGTGAGTTCGAGATAACTTTCCTGAACTGGTTCGGAAAATCCCAACTTCTTCGATAAATTAATAATCAATTCCCGTTTCTCTTCCCAATCCGATTCTGAAGCGATTGTTTCTACTTCCACAAAAGTTCCTTGACCCTTGTTTTTTTCTAATTCCGGTAAGATGTCCAGCACCACTTCCACGCATTGATTCGAAATCAATAATTCACAACGCCGCCGAAATTTACGCACCGTTTCTTTTGCCTGAAATCCTAATAGTTCCAAGAGAGTCTCATAAGGTTCCTGCGGATCAATTTGAATTTCAATTTCGCGTCGGGTTTTTGTTTTTTGATCGATTTTTGGTCCTTTGTAGGTCAACGATTTTTCCTCAGTTCCTTTGGGCGACTTCCGCCGGCGAATACGTAAACATTCATCCGTAACAGAAAAATCGCGTTGCGGATGCTGATAAAATAAGTCCACTTCTTCCACACTCGGTCCCAAGATTCCGCCAAACTCGTTATGAAGACGTTCTTCAAACGCTTTTCGATCACTCACTCGGAATTTCATTTCAACTTCATACATAACTTATCCTTTCTAAAAATGAGTACTCATAAAATCGTTACTGGGAATTAACACTATTATTCCGTAAGTTACAAGGGTTGATTGGCAATGACAACAGGTTTTGTGTTTTCAATTTTCGTCCGTAAACAGGGACAAGCCGGCGAGTACGCCGTATTTTATTGTTTAAATCGTTTCGGCGAAACGTTGCCTACCTCTTAAACAAATTGTCACTTAATAAAACATCAATCAAGTGAATGCAAGAAGGATAGCTCTCTCTTTTACAGCGACAATACGTATTCGGTAAGATCATCGAGTTGGGCATCGGTCAGCGATTCAATATTGCCTTCCGTGTTGCCGTGTTTTCCTTTCTTAAAAAGGTCTTGTATGTTTGTGTAACGCCCATCGTGTAAATAAGGAGCGGTTCGCCATGTTTCCACAAGAGTTGGCGTGTCGAAAGTGTCTTTTCGATCATAATAACATTTCGTATTCACATTATGTAATTTTTGATCCGTAAACAACGGCGCCGGATGACATTGAGCGCAACCGATTTTTGTATCTTCAAAAATCTTTTTACCGCGCTCAGCGCGTTCACTCAGTTTACCATCCACAAGATAAGGACTCGCAACAGGTTGCAAGGCGTGAATGTAAGCGTCAATGTCCTGACATTTCGTTTCATCCGGCATGGAGAAAAGAAGATATTGGAATCCGGTTCGGGTACAGTGAGCGGAATTTTTGCGAACTCCCTCCCACATTGCAGGCGGACATTTATCACTCCACAATAAACTTTTGGCGTTTTTCGGATTACCAAGTCCATCGTTCAAAAGGTCCCAGTTATAAGAGTCCATTCGACCATCCGGATGGCAACTCGCACAACTCTGCCAATACTGAAAACAAAGCGTTGCGTCATTCCAATGAATTTCGCCAAGCCGCTCTTTAGTAAGATTCGGTTTATTGCCGAGAGCAATTTCAGTACATTTAATGTTGTCGGGAACCGTTAAATCGACTTTTTGCAACGTGTCGCTGTAATACATTCCGATATAAATATTGTTGCCAACCGCAACAAGAGAACGTGCGCCTTTGCCGTTTAGCGGAACACGTTTTTTCGCCCCCTCAAGAAATACCAAATCGTTTGGTACATCACTGATTTTTTGTGACATACCGATATAATTGGTTGCCGTTTTTGGGGTTTCCGGCGGTAATACCGACAATCTTTGGTGCATTATTTCCGCATCGATAATAATTAACTCACTGGTTCCGGCAATTGCAACAAAAATCTGTTTTCCGTCGGCGGAAACGGTAATACCATACGGATTGGCAGCACCAAGATCAATATCATCAATTAAAACCGTGTTGATAAAACCAGAACGTTTATTATCAAGTTGTGTTGTATCAATAATACTGATTCCGTTGGTATTGATCCAACCGCGTTCCACTTGGACATTCGGTGTTTGAAACCGTGCCAGAATTTCCGTTAGATAAATGTATCGTCCGTCCGGCGAAATACAAATCCCGTGAACACTGCCGCTTCCATTCGGAAGACGAATATTTTTCGTTGTCCCGTCTGCAACATTAATTGCCGTGATTTCAGCCGCCGCGTCAATTTTTGCTTCAGAATTTTCCGGTACATTGGCAACATCATTCGGTAAAGCATTCGCAACATAAATTGTTTTACCGTCCTTTGTTACCGCAGTGCCGCGCGGTTCGCGAATAACCTTGATACGCCGGACAAGTTTTAGTTCCGGTAAATCATATTCGCTGACATCATTATTAAAACGATTACAGACAAAAAGTTTTTTACCGTCGGGAGTGATGACGGGACTCATCGGAGTATGACCGGCAACGGCTTCATGGACAACTTGACCGTTTACCGTGTCAACCGCCTGTACCAATCCGCGAGAACCTCCGCTTGTAACATAAAGCGTTTTTTCATCAATGCTCAAAACGGTTCCGGTTGGTTCTTTGCCGACTACGATTGTTTGCACCACTTTGTTCTCCGCCGTGTTCAACACCGCAATTTCATGGGCATCGAAATGAACAATGTAAATTTTTGAACCATCTTTTGTTGCGGTTAAATCAAGAGGAGCTTTGTAATTATCCGCCGCAAAAACAGAATAAACGGAACAACAAAGGACAATAAAGAAAATAGAATGTTTGTTACTCATTAGAGATTACTCCTGAAATTTAGGGTTGACCTTAATAAAAAAAACGTAATATATCAGCGGAATTATTGTTTTTCAATTTTCACCCTGAAGGGGTGCGATTTTCATAACCGCAGGTCATCGACCTGCGGACTCGTACAACGAACAAACCTCTGTCTGAAAGACAGAATTTTAATCATCGTTGGTTATACGATTCGGATCGTTTAGTTTCGCCTTTCAGGCGATGTTGAGGCGAGGTGTTGACCGTAGGTCGCGCTTCGCTTGACCTACGGTTATGAAAATTCCACCCCTTCAGGGTGAAGAATAAAAAATAATCATTCCACTGATATGGGACCGTGCGCAAATAAGTTTTCAAAATTGGTAAATGGTATTGCATTGAAATTCAATAATTGTTATTCTACCAAAATGAATGGCGGAATTATAACAAAATTCACAAATAGATACAAGAGCATTTTATTTATTCTATTAAAACGGTCAAAATACCTACAATTTATGTGTCATCAAAAAAATAAT
>JAITBS010000085.1 GCA_031283515.1 Planctomycetaceae bacterium | reverse complement strand
CGCGAATGGATTGCATGACCGATTCGTAAGTCGAGGAAATGGAGTGATTGGACATTTTTTTGATTTTGGTTAAAAGTTTATGTTTTCAGGTTGATCCGATTTAAGACTGAATTATAATTTTATCGACAAATTGAGGAATGGCAATGGGAGATATTTAAGTAATATACTTTTCACAATTAAAAGTTGTTATTTACGAGAATAATTGCAGTGGACGGTTGGCTATTAGAATCCAAAACGGCAGGAAACACAGGTTTCCGTCGCAAAAAAGGCTTTTAACCGCAAGCAGTATCGTTACCTCAAAAAACAAAATTGTCAGTTACAATATTTTCAGAAATCGGCTGAATACCCGTATGATCTACAAAATAGAACGATTTTTTTGATTAGTCACCGGAGAAATTATTATGTCACAATTAGTAGTTATGGGGGCGTTATGTCAATGTTCGTTTGGTGTTGCGCCTTGTCCGTTGGTGGTGTTGCCGGACAAGCGGACATTGAGTCCGACGCCGGCAGCGACCATTCTTGACAACAAACCGATTGTCAATCTTGCAACATTCGGCGTTTGCTCGTCACTTGCCAATCCTGCAGTTGCGGCTGCTACAGCGGCGGCGTTGGGAGTTCTGACGCCGATGCCGTGTATTCCGGTTACTGTTGCGCCGTGGACACCCGGTTCGCCAACCGTGTTGATCGGCAACATCCCTGCCTTAAACAACACTTCAATATTAATGTGTAATTGGGGCGGTGTTATTCAGGTTACGCAATCAGGGCAAAATGAAGTGATTATACCTTAACAAGAAAATTGACTTCATTTATATTTTTCGTTATACGATAAACGAATTGAGAGTTTCTGTTTGGGCAAAGTTAGAACACCGGTGAAATAACAAATCATAATGAAAACAAATTGGCAGCCGGAATATGCGGTACGATGGCACGAAGGAATGTTTCTCCTTCCCGCTCATTTTCAAATGACTGACCGCCGTAACGATTTTTTACTTGCTCGGCGTTTTTCTGTTACGATGCCGTTTGCGTGGGGAGTGATTCGGCAGCAGTTGGATATTTCGCAACTCGGTTCGGGTATATTTCGTGTTCTGGAAATGGAAGCGGTTATGCCGGACGGACTTTATGTTCAATATTCACAACCGGCATCTTCCGATGTTACGCCTATTAAACAATCAACACCAATTCTTGAACTCAAACTCACTTCGTTACAAGAGATACCGAATACAGAACAGACAATTTGGTTACTTGTTCCGTATGTTTTATCTAATCCGACGGACGATTTTGAAAATTTACGTTACCGCGAATTGGAGTATTCGATTCAAGACCCGTCAACAGAAGAATATCAACCCATTCCCGTACTTGCTCCGAACCTTTCGCTTTTTCTTGGTGATCCTCCCAGCCGGTTTGCCGCATTGCCGATAGCGAAAGTTTCTTTTCGTGCTGAAGGATTTTATTTGCACGATTATGAACCGCCCCAACTTCTCATTCACCGTAACAGTCCGATATTCAAAATGTTACTTGATTTAGTAACAACAATTCGTAATCGTGCTGCTGCTTTAATTCGACAGGATGAAGAATTGTCTGACAATGAACGGAGTTTATATTTTGATCCGCGTGTGATTTTACCCGGTTTACTGGGACCGCTTCCGATGCTGGAAACATTATTGTTTTCTGAAGGAGTGCCGCCGCTTTATTTGTTTGGGGCGTTATCCGGCTGGACGAGTTCACTTTGCAGTATCGGGCGTTTGACAATTCCGAAACGAATTGACTACGACCATTCTGATCCGCTTCGTTGTTTTACGTTACAAATTGAAGCAATTCAGCATGAAATTGAATTGCGTATTCCGGCGCGGTATCGGGAAATTCCTTTTATTCATACGACAGAAAAACAATTTTCGCTAACTTCAAAACGCTTGGTTGCCGGAACAGTAATTCTTGGTGTTGCGCTTCGTTCCGGTACGGAAGAAGATAAAGTGATTCGTTGGTTTGAACAGGCGGTTATTGGTTTTGAAAGTGAAATTGAATCATTAACGTTACGGCGTTCCGTTGGTGCGGTTCGTAAACAAACACATAAAACAGGTTTATTAACCTTGTCACGGCGAATGCTGTTTTGGGAAATTACGATACCGGAAATTCCCATTGCCGAAGAATCACTTTGTGTTGTCTGCATTACAGAATCGGAACGAATATCATGTCCCGCAGATATTTATTTGATATTCGAGGAGGCGGAATCATGAAAAATGTTACATCGTTACTTGCATCATCATTTGAAACGGAAAATATCTTAGAGGATTCGCGGCTGCAGGTTTTTCAAAATTTTGTTTCATTTTTATTGAGCCGGTGCCGTGAACTCAGTAATTTGAAAACACAAGAGGATATTGAATTATTTTGGAGACGGTTACTTTCTCATCTGACGGAAGATCGGCATCATCATGTTGATTTGTTCGGCGATGAATTTTTTCTCGTGGAATGCGGACTTGCCGATGAGTTGTTACAGAAAATTGATTGGTCGGGTCGAGACTGGTGGAAAGCGAATCTGCTTGAATTGAAACTATTTCAAACAAGAACAGTGGGCGACCGATTTTACCAGATAACGGACACATTGCTTGCCGGACGAAAACTTCATGATTTACCGTTCGCAATTATTTTGCTTGAAACATTGGCACTGGGTTTTCACGGACGTTTAACATCGGAGGTTGCGGAAGACGAAAATACTTGGAATCGTTATCGTCACGAATTGGGACTATGGATTCAGGCAATGCTTCACGATTGCAACAAAAATTCCCGTCGTGATACGGAAACGTTGCCTACTGTATTGCATGAAGAATCGTTACCGGTTATACCTTCGTTGCGGCGTTGGTATATTGCAACAATTATTTTGACAATCGGTATGTTGTTGATTTCTCATTATCTTTGGTGGAGTAATGTTAAACCTCTTTACGAAATGATCAATCGTACCTCATTGGAATCCGTTCAGGCTGCCGAACCAACTTCACTCCCTTTAGGATTTACCGTATCAAATGATTATCAGACACAACAACAATGATTCATTGAATGTATTGAAATAGGAAAGGAAGGGAATGCTTGGAAATATCGTACTTTTTAGCATGATGTTACACGATTGGATTTTTTGGACATTAATTGGAATCGTGTTGCTGCTGATTATTCTCCTTATTGTCATTTTTGTGTGGTTTCGGCGGCACGGAATCGCTCACGATGCGCAACAGAAAACTGGAAAGACAAAAAGGAATTATTCAGGAATCCACAGTGATTTACAGCGTTTGCAACGGCATCTCGGTACAAATAAATCAACATGTCCGATATTTTTGGTACTTGGTGATACACTTCCGTCATCTATTCAAACAGTTTTTACAGAATACGATGGCGAATATTTAGAGGCAACACAACTGGATTTTCACCTTTTTGAACGCGGTGTTTTAATTGTTCCTAAAACTGATCTTGTAACACAAGGAACGTTAGAACGCGGAGTTTATGATAATTTGTTTCGGGAACTTTTGCGGATACGTCCGCAACGTCCGTTGGATGGTGTTGTTCTTTCCATTTCCACTGACACAGTTCGGAAAATTGACGAAGCGGGGCGTGTTGCGGCTCATCTTCACGAACAGCTTATTCGGTTACAAAAAATTACGGGAATGCGTTTGCCGGTTCATCTTCTTTTTCATGATTGTGAAAAACTCACCGGCTTTCATGAACTTGGGCATGTCTGGAATAAATCACAAATTTGTGATACACTTGGCTGGAATCCTGAATACACAAAATATAGGGAATGGCGCAACGATTGGTTACACGAAGCGCAAGAATCTATTTCTGCTCAATTACAACGTATTCGGATTGATGTTTTTTCCGATATTTCTGTTAAATCGGAACAAGAATCGCAACATTTATTTCTTCTTACAGATGAACTGAATCAACTTCAATCGGGATTGATTCAATTTTGCAACTATATCTTTTCCAAAAGTGTGTATCATGAACCCTTTATTTTTCACGGACTGGCATTTGGCGGTACGATAACCGGCGGCACATCAAGTGATGGTACGCCAACGCAACGATTTGCTTTTGCGCATCGATTATTACGTGAAAGTCTTCCTGAAGGAGCGGTCTTGGCAATTCCTGTTCGGCAAATATTTCAGGCACGAACACGAACAGTTCGAGTTGTCCAGATTTTTTGTTCTGCTTTGTTGATTTTTTGGTGGTACGGCATGTTGTGGCAACTTCCCGCCTTAAAACAGGATGTCGCTTCCGTAATACGTTTCGGTAAAAACTGGGACAGGTTTTATGTACAAAATCAGGAGTTACTTGAGTCAAGGTCATTAGAAAATGTTACTGATAAGAACATCATTGCTCCGTCGCAACGTGATTTGTTACGGGAAATTATTTTTGATACTAAAAAAGAGAATTACGACGGATTGAGTTCTATTTTTTTTCCGGTTAGTTGTTTTTCATCACTTAACAATGAAGTCTTTCTTTGGTATGTGAAATTTTACAGGGATTTCGTCAATAATTCGATTCCGCAGGCAATGACTTGGCGAGCGGCTGAAATTTATGAGATGAACACAAACGATCGGCAATTCGATGATATTGATGAAAAATTTGTTACACCTTTTGAGACTCGCGAATATCAAAAACTCGAACAACATGTCCATCTTTCGTGTGAATTCTACCGTATGTTTGGCACGTATGAAACGTTTTTGAAAAATGGGAATCTCGCTGATTTCCTTGAATTGACGTCCTATCTCTGGAAAATGGACGAAAATTTTGTAGCGGATTGTACTCGTAATGAGCATCTTAATTTGGAATTATTATTGGAACAAGTTTTGCAACGGCGCACTATTATGTTGCGTCAACATCCCGAACAAAATGAATTTTTGAAAACGAAAAATGAAATAACTCAATTGGAACGTAACAAATTTAATCGTCTTTCGTGTCAATTTGACGAACGAATTTATAAACGGAATGCCCTTCTTTTGTATTTAGAACAGATTGAGTTATTGCTGAATGATACGGAGTCATTGATGACAACTCCGTTGGAACGAGAAAAATTGGAACAATATTGGACAGTTTTGAATTGTGTTATTCTTGCCTTGAAGGATGAACGTTACAACTGGATACTCTATGATAAACCTTTGTACAACGATGATAATTTTTCGATTCGTAACAAAATTCGGAAAGAAACTTTTTTGAATGATTCGGATGTGAAACGTTGGGACGATAATGCTGTGTTATTGAAACGAGAACAATTTGAACGGATGAAAAACTTGCAATCAAACCGGTCGGGAAAATTTTTTGAACAACAATCATCTCATACACTTACTCCATTACCATGGCTGGAATCTCTAACAACATTGGTAGGACGGTTACGGCAGGAATCATTTATGCAACAAATTGAAAAGGCGTATGTCTTACCATTGGCGGGAAATCCTATGTCTGTCGAATGGGATGGTCAGATTTTGTTTAACGCACTTCAATTGGCGGATCGTTACGGTAAGATTTTTAACGAAACAGAAATAAAATATGACAATCTGATTCAAATTAAAGCAAGACAACAGTTGATTGACAACATGCACAAACTTCTTGCTGATTCACGCCGAATACATCGCTTACCGGTGACTGAGTATGGTGTTTATGGTAATTTTCAAGATGCGGCGGCAAGTATTTTACAATTTCTTAGTCTTTATCAATCATTTGGTGACGATGCCAAACGTCAACGTAACGAATTGATGATTGCGGCTGACCAACAGGCATTGGCACTTCTTGCGAGTTTCGATAAACAATGTCTTGCGGATCACCTTTACGAACCGAATCAAACAACATTCGCGGCGTGGAATGGTAGCGGTTCGATTCTTGTACCGTTATTAGGTATGGCTATGGAAGGGGAAATTGATTCTTACCTGACTTTGCGAAGACAACGGCTCAAGTATTGGAAAAATCGAATTGATCCGATTCTCACTTACCTTTTGAACCGTAACGATTTATCGCCTTCGGATGACGACGTAACACGAATAGAACGTTGGAAAGTGATTCGGGAAGGGGTGGAACAACACGAAGCACAAACTCCCAATAATCCGATCATGCAGTTGGAACAGTTTATAAAAACCGAATTACCGAAACAGGAACATGAACCGATTTCTCCGTCGCCTAATTGGTTTTATCAACGAATGTATGAATTGGACAGAACCGCGCGGGAGTGGAAACAAAGTCAAGCCAAACTGGATTTTTTTGCCCAATGGAACAAAGCGGCAACATTTTTTAACACGTATTTGAAAGGTCGATTTCCTTTTGTTACGGATCATTTTGCTCAATCTCCTTCCGCTTCACCTGATGCGGTTCGGACATTTTATTCGTTACTTCCTGAAATGCCGACGCAACCAACCGCTTGGGTTATACCGCTTGATTATATCAATTTTTATGAAACAATAAACAAGATAAAACCAATCTTTTTCGGAAAATTGCATGGACCGAATACAATTCCCGATATTATTGTATCAATAAAATACCATATTGCCAATCCGTCGGAGAATGGTCATTCATGGATACTTGACCAATCGCTTCAATTGGATAATCAGGAATTTTCTGTACGAAATGGAATTACGGAAGGAGTGTGGAAGTTTGGTTCACCGATGCGATTTACGTTACAATGGGCGAAGGACGGCGGCGTTATTCCTGTTGCGCCGACGGAACATCGTCAGGCAACACTTCAAGATATGCGGATTGTTTATGATTATCCGTCTTCGTGGAGTTTATTTGTTTTTATTGCGGAAAATATTCAACCGGTTTTAGAAAAAGATCAAGCAGGAAATATCAATCGAATAACAGATTTATTGATTTTTGAAGTTCCAACCAAATCGAATGAAACCAATCATTCTAATCATTCCGACAAAAGTGTTGCAAATTTATTTCGAACTTTTGTACAAATTCGGCTTGCTAAAATCGGTAATGACGGAAACAAAGAAGATATTATTATTCCGTGCTATTTTCCTGATTGGATGCCGACGGAAGGGGACATGAAACGTTTTGAGATACCGGAAAAACGAACGGAAATTCCCGTACTAAATTCGCCTAACTCGCATCAAAAAACGGAAACATCTTCTGTTCTGACTCCGCCCGTAACTAAAATAACCGAACAAGAATGTCCGCCGTTTCAATTCCTATTTCCGCAATTATTACAAAAATTTCCAAAACGAAAAGTACGAAATTTTCAAGAACTTTCAATTCCTCCTCTTAACAAAGGTGAAATTTTTCAGGGTTGGATTAACGATTCCGTTGATTTTCCTGTACAATCACCTACTTCAACTCCGATACTTGTACTGCCTAACGATCAACAATGAAACGTTTATTTGATCTTGAAACAATTTTAAAACCGATTGATGATACGGAACCGTGTGGAGCGTATCTCTTTTATGATCCGATTTATGATTCAATTCAGGAATTGCGGCGAGAGGAAGATGCGTCATTACCGCAAGGTGTTTGGGAGCATCAATTAAAGGAAGCGGATTGGGAACGTGTTTTATCGCTTTGCCGTGAAACATTAATTTCCCGATCAAAGGATTTACAAATTGCTGTTTGGGGAACGGAAGCGGCAACAGTTCTTTTTGGAGTCAATGGTTTGTTGGAAGGCGTTGTGATGATTCGTTCTTTGGCAATGCAATTTTGGGACAATATTCATCCGCAATTACAACCGGATGACATGGAGATTCGTTGTGTGCCGTTGGAATGGTGTGATTCTGCTTTTTGCCGACGGTTACGTCAAACGCCGCTTGTGGAACACAATCAATTTAACGAACAAAATTTTTCATGGAATGATTGGATTCATGCGGAATATCGGGAACAAATTCAAATACATTCGGCTAAACCGCAAGTTGCAGAAGAAAAAGCACATATTCTGAACGCTATTGATGCAACTCAAACGACTTTTTATCTTGATTTGTTGGAAACATTGATTAAGTTGAATCATGAATTGATGGAGTTCCATAATTTTCTGCACGAAAAGTTAGGCGAAATTGCTCCTACTTTGTTTCAATTAAGAGACGAAGTTGAAAAAATACAAATTTTGGTGAATAAATGGCTTATTGAACGAAAGGGAGTTGATTCCAATAAACAATCAAAAGTAAAACAAGAACAAGGAAAGTCCGCAATGTCCAATGACAATAACACCGAAAATAACATCGAAAATAACGTAACTTCTTCCGAAAACTCATTAATTGTTGCAGGTTCTGACGCATTGAAAACACGCCAGGATGCATATTTATTATTGGAACAGGCGGCGGAAATTCTAATGCAATGCGAACCGCATAGCCCTGTTCCTTATTTAGCCAAACGATTAGTGGCTTGGAAGAACAAATCACTTGACGA
>JAITBS010000057.1 GCA_031283515.1 Planctomycetaceae bacterium | reverse complement strand
TTATTGACGGGACAACCATTAAATCGCTTGTTCCCATCAGGTATTCATCAACACCGCGAGCCGCCAGCCTTCCGCCTTGAATACATCGGACAACCAATGACGCTCCACTTTGCATATCTCCTGCGGAAAAAATACCGGATTGATTCGTCATCATCGTCGCCGGATCAACCTTGACATTGCCGCGTGCATCCAATTCGACTTCGAGTAAACTCAACAATAAATCATGTTTGGGATGAACAAAACCAAGTGCCAACAACACAATATCAGCATCCGCACAAAATACACTGTTCGGTTTTTCAATCGGTTTGCCGTCATGCCATTCAACCTCAACCGCCTCAATACCGCATAACCGATTATTTTTGCTCAAAAATTGTTTTGTTGACACATTCCAGCGGCGTGATCCGCCTTCTTTGTGCGAAGTTCCTGTACGTAAAATCTGTTGCCAACGGGGCCAAGGTGTTGCCGGATTGAAACCTTCGGGCGGTTTGGGCAGAATCTCAAACTGGACAACACTTGCCGCTCCTTGCCGGAGCGCAACACCAAGACAATCCGCTCCCGTATCGCCGCCGCCAAGAATCACAACATTTTTACCGGTAACATCAATCGTACTCCGTTGTTCCGACCTTGCCGCAATATTCGATGCAATAAGATAATCCATCGCAAAATAAATACCCGATGTTTCACGTCCCGGAACATTCAGGTTACGCGGTTCCATTGCTCCGCCGGTTAAAACAACAGCGTCGAATTGACGTTTCAGATATTGCGGTGAAATATCGTTACCAACGGAAACATTAGTTTCAAAACAGACGCCTTCATTTTGAAGTTGCTGGAGTCGGCGGTCAACAACGTGTTTTTCCAACTTGAAATCAGGAATACCGTACCGTAAAATACCGCCGGGAGCATCTGATTTTTCGTACACAACAACGTGATGACCGGCACGGGCGAGTTGTTGAGACACGGCAAGCCCTGCCGGACCGCTGCCAATAACTGCAACATGGCGATTAGTTTTGATGGCAGGCGGTTGCGGAACGATCCAACCTTCCTGCCAACCCAATTCTGTAATTTCCAATTCGAGTTGCCGAATCGTAACCGCTTCATCATTGATTCCGTGAACACACGACGCTTCACACAACGCCGGACAAAGCCGTCCGGTAAATTCAGGAAAATTATCGTGCGCATGTAATAAATCACAAGCGTCACGCAAACATCCTTCAGCAATGAGATTATTTGTTTCAGGAATCGGATTTCCGAGCGGACAACCGGCGTTATGACAAAACGGAATTCCACAAGTCATACAACGCCCTGCCTGCTCTGTAATTTCCGCCGTTTCAAACGGAATCCGAAATTCGTAATAATGTTTTAACCGTTCCGCAACCGATCGGTAACCCGCTTCACGACGCGGAGTTTCCATAGTTCGTGAATACAATGTCTTGGTCATAATCAATCAGTAAATGTTGTAAAAAAAAAATTGACAAAATAATAATACAATAAATATAAACAACCGTTTTCTTTTTTCCGACAATGATTTTAATAATCACAGGTTATACGATTTTGATCGTTCAGTTTCACTTTTCAGGCGATGTCGAAGCGAGGTATTTACCGTAGACCGCGATTCGCTTGACCTACAGTTATGAAAATCTCACCGCTTCAGGGTAAAGAATAAAATTGACACCAAATAGTTACAAAATAAAACCACGACTGAATTGTTACCCTTCGTTGGCAGAAAGTGAAACACAACTTTTCAAAACTCTGATTCTAATCCAAAACACATGAAAATACAAGACATACTAAATTTTAAAAGAAAGAGAAAAATTTTTTCCCAATAAATTTTCATGTGATCCTGAATTTTTTCGAGTTATTCACAATGAATGACGCATTTTCATTGCGTTAGAATGCCCAGTAATAAACACGATTAGTTGAACTGTCGAACACCGCGTGTTGATTATTTTGCTCAGCATATAATCCGTTTGTTGGCGGCTTGAAGTCAATAGAGATAGAGTTTTTCAATGGACGAAACTGATACTGTTGTTCAATCGAACGACACCTCCAACGTTCGTCCGAAGCAATCCAACGACGAAATTCTTCCTCACTAATTGTAAACTCACAATACATTGCATTATGAAATTTCCGATGAAAAGAATAGTCTCTCCCTGTTGGCGGAAAATCCTTAAAATAACTGCGAGGCAATTGCTCATAAGAAAGATGCTTTCCGATTGGGGGATGATAACGTAAGTCGTAACAGCTCAAAATTGCCGCTGCTATAACAATAATTATGAACATAACAACAAGTCCTAAAATCGTTCGCATTTTGTATTCGTGAACGCTAAATGGTTTTGTTTCAAATTCATTTTTATTGATTCCATGAGATATGAAAATTTTATGGCGATAAGATGTCATCTTGTAGTTGACAATACCAACACATAAACAAATTATTCCCACAAGAAATAAACATCCAAGAAAGATCAACAAGTTTGGGTCTGACTTTTCGTTTTTAAAAACATACTCAAGAAAATTAACAATTGCCCCCAATAAACAAAAGAAAGCGAGAAATAAATAAACTTCGTGATACGCTCTGACAAAAATCGGTTTACAACAAAACAATGCACAATACTGATACACCAATAACCAACCGGATGGAATCATTGCACCAATGCATACAGATAACAACAATAAAAATTCAAATGACGGATAAACCATAAAAAAGAATAAACCACCAATCATAAATACAGCAACAAATATTCCAGGAACCATCAAAGGTAGTCCCGATAAAATTGCTACAATTGAACGGTGTTGGGAAATATCTTGCAATATGTCTGATTCTGCTTTTTCGTTTTGTTGATGAAGATTCTTGTTCATAATTTGTCAATGATTATTTGTAACTATTTATGAATAAATCGTAGCAAAAAAATGTCATTGGACACGTTGATTGCATTATGTTTATCGATGCAATAAATATGAGATTTTTGAAAGTTTTTGTTCGTTCACTTTGGGTAACTAACAATACAAGTTTGTTGGCTGCTAATACGTGAATCAACTCAAATAATTTTATTCATTGCGGTATCCTGTTAAAAAGGAATTGATGTACTTCTTTTTTATTCTTTCAATTGCAAATATGAAGTGTTTCGTTCCCAGAAGACTCCGTTGGAATAGCCTTGAATGGTTTTATCTGTTTCGGCAATCGCTAGACGTTTTTCTGTCCATAAACAGTATTCCTCGTTTTGTTCAATTCCGACATA
>JAITBS010000009.1 GCA_031283515.1 Planctomycetaceae bacterium | reverse complement strand
AGCCGGTAATTTTCAACGCCGTGAATCATAACAAATTATCGGCTTTCGAGAAGCTAGAGAAGCGGCAAGACGGACACAGTGTTCAAACCATTTGAAACAACATGGTTTGGGAATTCACAATTTTCACGATACATTGAACGGGCTTACTCCAAGTTTGGTGAATGACTACAATTCACCAACTTTTTTTGTTTTGCTTTTCCCGTTTATTGAACAACAATCACTTTATACGCAACTTTCTGCTTTTGATACAAGTCAAGGCAATATTGCCGGAACAGCGTATAATCGTGCGTGGTGGGATGGTCTGGCGACTGGCAATCCAGGACTTCAGGAACAACTTGGTTCCGTTCCAATTTACAAATGTCCGACACGGCGTGGAGGAGGAAGTCAACTTGCCGAAGCACTTGATGGAACAGATACCGGTAAAGCTCAGTTTCCTGGACCCGTTCACGACTATGCTGTTATTGTCGTTAGCGTAGCATCAGTATGGTGGGAACATCAACTTGCTAATCCGTCTTCAACTGCAGCTGCGTATCAACAACTCAATAATTATGAAGGACCAATTCGTGTTTCTCAACTAATTACCGCCTCTAATAACAGAACATGGACTCCCCGTGATACTTTTGCGTGGTGGCAGGATGGAATCAGTAACCAGATGGTTCTAGGTGAAAAACATATTCCGCAAAATCGTCTCGGTAAATGCGGTTCAAATACACCCAATAATTTACAGACTTATCGAGCGGATTGTTCTTTCATCAGTTTTGGCGCAGCAACCCGTTTTTCTTATGCACGCGGTGTTGCTATTGGTACACCGCGTAATCTTGCCAAGGGACCGGATGATCCGGTTTTCTTGCCATCTGATGACTCAGCATCAACCAGTACTACTCCTTCACCTCAAAGTCAATATGCTTTTGGCAGTTGGCATCCGGGAATGTGTCATTTTTTAATGGGAGATGGAGCAGTACGTGCTGTTACGGTTACTGTACCAGGTTCGCTTCTCGAAAAATTCTTTCGAGTCTCTGACGGAGAAACTGTTACACTGCCTTAAAAGTATGTAATTTTTCAGTGATATCCTTCTTGCATTCACTTGATTGATGTTATGTGAACAGTTACAATTTACTTACTCATTAATTTCATGGTTTATGAACGATGATTGATTATGTACGTATTTTTCGTGAAAATAATCGATAACCAAAGAAAATTATTACGGCAACCATTACCGTAATAGTTCCCCAATACACAATATAAGGTAAGAACTGTGAACGATTAGGTGTTTTCAATAATTGTTCGAGAAAACCATTGAGAACAGAAGCCAATGTTTCTGCACCGGCTTTTGCCGAATCAGCAATCAATGCTCCGATTTTTTCGCCTATTTGAGGCAACGTGTTTTTTAGTTCCGGAATTGTCCGGCTCCATAACGTTATTGTCAGTCCGGTTGCCAAAAGTGAACGATAAACAATCTTACGAGTTACCGGACTCACTCCCTGCCATGAAGTATAGGCAGAATGTGCGGAACGATAAATACCGCCGGTAAGTTTTTTCAATGGAGTTATTGTTATATTTTTTCCTGCCCGAACAAGAAGTTGTCTTCCCTGCGGAATCAGGTGAAACGGCTGTTTTGACAATGTACGGATTCCCTGACGAAACAAAAATGTTTTCTGGGTTTTTGCCAAATTCCGTGAACCTTTGGGTGTCATACGTGTTCCTGATTTGAGAACAGTTGTTACGGTATCACGTGTGATAGTTTTTGTTCCGACTTTAACGGTTGTTGTTCCTGCTGTCTTCATTGCTGTTACAGGAGCCGATGTTCCGAGCGACGCAACAAGCAATGCGGCATCTGTAACATCCAAAGCCGCCCAACCAAGTTCACTCCATTCAGACGGATAACCATTCGCCCAATTTCCGGCAGCCTTAACCACACCGCCGCCCGGTAATGTTTCATACCATTTATCTTGTTTCGGATTCCCTTCTGTATCAAAATATTTGTCCAACCAACTGTGATTGGTTTCAAGACGTTCCAAACCTTTATCTTCAAACATGGCAACATAGGGAATCAGACGTACTCCAAGCGAAAAATCTTTCAGATATTTTTTGAACAATTCCGAACCGGAATATCTGTTCAGAATATAAATTGCCAAATCGCCGAATTTGTTCACCGCGGCTGACGCCTGCTGAATTGCGTCACCGTAATTCAGATAAAGAAAAACAGCAATATCATCCGTTCCAAATTTTCGGCAAAGTTCATCGGCAATATCCGGTACTTCGTCTGCCAGTTGAAACACCAGTTGCCGGTCAGCGTGTTCCCAGACATTCGGCATCTGTTGACGAATAGTGATAAGTCTGGCTGCAAGATTTTCCGCCGAATGAGAATATCGTTCACAATAATCAGGATTGGAAAACATCACTCCCAATAATTCTTCCAATGGAACCGCACCATTGTTGATACAAATTTTAACCGTCTGACTATACCGTTCAAATATATCAAACACAAAAACGAGTCCGGTATTGGTATCGACCTGCGAATCCTGAAGATACTCCTTGACAGCGTCACGAAAATAAGGATGATTTTTCCGAATAGTCTGTAACAGATGTTGTGTCCATTGGTCATGTTTTGAATTTTCAGACTCAAATTCCGCAACAGATAATGCGGACGTTTGATTTTCAGGTTGATCAATATTCTGATCAATATCAATATCCGTATCAATAGAAGTCAACAGCAGATAAAGTACATCATCAAGCCATTCTTTTTCACGATCATAAAATTCAAGAGCATCTTTATCAACACCGCTCATCATGAGTTGTACCATCATCGGATTATCACGAACATGACGCCATTCATCAGGATTTTGTGACGCTTTTTCGAGTTGATTGAGATATTCAAATGTATGCTGATTAAGAAAATTCCGAACATTGGGATTATTGATATTTTTTTGTACACAATCAAGAAGCTGCAGGTGATTAGCATGAGCATTGAGAAAGGCATGACGTTGGTCGGTGTTGGTGATCAGCGTTGGTTTGAGAGCCATTTCCGTCAGGGACAAATCAAACGCCGTACGTGTTTTACCCGCTTCCTGAGCAAGCCGAACAAGTCCGTCAACTCCGTCAAGATGTTTTCGTTCTTGAAATGTTGCTGCCAATGCGTTGATATTATGAGAATGCCGTATTTTTTCCAATTCGGCAGCCGCTTCGGGATTTTGGTGACGCAATGTTTCCGTTATTTTCGCAACGGTTTTATCCGCCTTGTCTTCCGTTTGAAACTGACACCACTCAAAACCATTTCGTAACCAATAAAAGGTTATCAAAACAAAAAAGAAAAAATAAATAATCTTTGCCGGAAAAGAAGTCAATATCTTGTAAAGAATAAACATCGGAAATTAAATAGAAATAAAAATTTCAATCAAATATCAATTACCACCCAATAGTAATATTATAGCGATTCACCACAAACCGAAAAAGGGTTCTCTAAAACAATCTAAGACTTCAGATTGATATATTTTGCACGGTTTCAATGGGTCACTTTTATTAATGGTTCGAATATTAACGGTTCGAATACTTTTTAATATAGTCTGCAAGTTACGCAGATTTTCGCGAAAAAAATCTGCGTTTCTCTGCGTAATCTGCGGACAAAAAAATCTGCGTTTCTCAGCGTAATCTGCGGACAAAAGAATCTGCGTTTCTCAGCGTAATCTGCGAACAAAATCTACTGAATAATTAGGTTTTGTTTCTTGTCGGTTCGGTTCGCTGACAGTGAATCAGATAATTTTTTTGAGTGAATCGACCAATTCGTTAATCATTTCCGAAGTATGAGTTGCAAACACGGCAATACGGAGTGCTCCGGTGGAACCAAGTCCTGCGTAACGCGGAAGATAGGAAATCAAAATACCTTTTTCTGAAAGTTCTTTTTGAATACGCCGCATGTTGCCGGAAGAACCAAGCGTCAAAATGACAATAGGAACCGGTGAATCATTGATTTCAAGTCCTAGATTCCGTAACCGGTTTTTCAATATTGAAGTGTTTTTCCGAAGTTTTTGACGAATTGAGTTTTCGGTAAGAATGGATAAGGCTTTGGCGGTTGCCGCTGCGACGGGACTTGCCGGAGCACTGGCACCGAAAAAGAATGACGAATGATCTTTTAATCGTTGGATAAATGATTCGCTGCCCGGTATGATGCCGCCGCAACCGCCAACTGCCTTGCTCAATGAAAAACACGTAAACAATCGCGTTGAGATCGTTGAAAAACTGCCGAACCCAAAATGATCCGCATCATCCTGAACAGTTCGGTTTACCACAGAGGAATCAAACCCAAAATGTTCAAGAGTTCCGTAACCGTTTTCACCAAGAACCCCAAAACTATGAGCATCGTCAATCCAAAGCGATGCTCCTTCATAATCCGCCAGTAAATCAACATAATCCTTAATTGGTGCAATTGTTCCAAGATAGGAAAAAACACCGTCGGTAATAACGATTGGTTTTTCGTGTAGTTGGAGATTGGCGTCTAGTTTTTCTTTCAGATCGTTGAGATTACGGTGTCGAAACGTAATGGGACGGCAACGCACACCACGAATCCGTTTAGTGGCATTGAACAAGGAATAATGTGACGATTCATCAATAAAAATGCGGTCAAAAATTCCTTCCAATGATTCCAGTAGAATTTGGTTGGCAATATAACCGGAAACAGTATAAAGAGATCGTTCTGTTCCTAAAATTTCAGCGACTCGGTGTTCGACTTCGAAAACCGGTGGAGAGGTGAACGCTGCGCGGCTGGTTGCCGTGCCAACTCCGTAACGTAATACTGCTTCACAAGTTGCCGCTAAGACTTCCGGCTCAGCCTGAAGACCTAGATAACCGTTTCCGGCAAAATACAAATAGGTTCGACCGGCAATAGAAATCATTGCATCCGGCGGACAATCAAAACTTAATGACTCTTCAATTGCTGCTTGTGTTGCATTTTTCGGAGTCGAATTTTTCATAGAATCTGTCGAATATGGAACACTTCGAGTTCGTAACTCATTATCATATAAAAACATCGGATAATATCAATCTTGTTGGTATTCTTTGAGTAACTTGGGTAAAACACAACTGAACGGTGTGAAGAATATCGAAAATACCGTGTATCCGCAAGATCAAAATTTGAGAATCACGACTGATATATTACGGATGATATATTACGGAAAAAGGTAATCTATCAGTGGAATCTTCGCCAACTTGTTTAGTAATGGAACTCAAAAGGCAGTCAACATTTCGCCGAAACTTTTTAAACAATAAACAATACGGCGATAGCTGACTTGCCCCTGTTGACGGACGGAAATGAAGGACTCACTGCGTACAACACAATCGGGAATCTCTAAAAACTCGTTTTTTTATTAACCACAGAGAACACAGAGAACACAGAGAACACAGAGAACACAGTGTTCACAGAGAGAATATTTTTAAAAATTAAATTTTGATTTTAATCCCTAATTTTTTGCTTTAGGGAACTTCTAAAAACATTGCTTTTCAAATATTGCGTCCTTAAAAATAAATGTTTGAGAATATTTTTGAGGTAAAAAATAGGTTTTTAGAAGTTCGCTTTATCAAAAAACTGTGCAGGATTATGAAAGTGATTATTCCGTAGTGTATTTTCGGGAAATATTCACGAGGCAACCTTTCGCCGAAAGATTGCCTACTTTGGGTTACAACACCGCCGCAATAGGGCAGATTAATGTATTGTTTATTTTTAGTGCATTTCGCGTCCGCCGGTGATATTGATTGCTTGTCCGGTCATGTAGGCGGCGCGATCACTGGCTAAAAAACATGTTACATTAACCACGTCTTTAATTGCAGCAAGCCGTCCCATTGGAACTTTTGCCGTAAAAATTTTGACAATCTCTTCATGCGGCATTTTCATATTATCAACATAATCAGCGGAAACATTGTTCCAAACACCCGTCGCTTCGGTAATTCCCGGACAAACACAATTGATACGAATATTCTGTTTGGCAACTTCGTAGGCAAGCGATTGGGTTAACGTGATGATGGCACCTTTGGCAGAACTGTACGCACTCATCAATGCAGAACCGGTTTTTCCTGATTTACTGGAAAAGTTGACAATAGAACCATGCCCTTGAGATTTCATAATCGGCATCACTTCTTTGATAAAGAAAAAAGTTCCCTTGACATTAACAGCATAGACAAAATCCCAAGTTTCTTCAGAGATTTCCTCAATTTTTCCGCCTTTGCCCGTAACACCGGCAACATTGATTAAAACATCAATATTTGTTCCAAATTCTTTTTGGCAGGATTTTACCACAGTGTTGACTTGAGCCGCTTGGGTACAATCAGCAGCTAACGCCCGACTGTTTGTTCCAAGTTCGGAAACAATCGCATTGAGTTTTGACTGATCCAGATCGGTCAGAAACACTTTACCGCCTTCTTCAATAACACGTTGTGCAAGACCTTGACCAATCGTTCCGGTTGCACCGGTAATTAAAACAACTTTATTTGAAAATTCCATAGTTTTTTTCTGTAAATAGTTTTTGAAATAAAAATAAACACAACTAATTAGTAGTAAATAGTTAGTAGTGAATAGTTATACGGTGTGTCTTTATAAAAATTACTTTCATCATCATTCAGCGGAATTTTTTATAACACAAAACTCACAAAATAGTACGAAAAATACAAAATTTTTGTTTTGACTCTTTTCGTGTTTTTTTGTGCGGTTCGTGTTGTAAAATATAAAACGTCATAAATATTATTACAAGAGGTACCGTAGTGAATAGTTTACGCAAACGTATTATTTACCGTAACGGTTCGATTACCTACAACTATCCACTATTAACTACTCACTATTAACTATTAACTAACTATCACGCTTCGTCCCAACATTTTTTGAGATATTCGAGAGATTTTGGGACTTCGACCGTTTTATCGCCGTCAACACCGCATTCGAAACTCACAAATTCGGAATAACCGATATATTTGAGCCCGCGCATCACTTTGACATGCGAATGATTGTCCTGACCGGGCAAACGACGTCTAGTGCCGTTACCGAGATGAATATGTTTTACAAATTCTCCTCCGGCAATAATCGCTGCCATATCATCGGGTTCTTCGGTGTACATGTGGTAGGTATCGCCGAGCACTGCAACTCCCGGAACTCCAGCATCTTTAGCAATTTGGGCAGCATCACCAACTTGCCGCAAGAACCATGCCTCTCCACGTCGTAACGGTTCGAGAATGATATGAGTTTTGTGTTCGGCGGCGAACGGACCGAGTTCTTGGAGCATGGCGACGGTCAATTCACGAATGCGCCAATCAGGACGATCAGGTTTACCGGTTGCCGGAACGTAAACAACTCCATTGGCACCAAGTGTGCCGGCTCTTTCGAGTTGTACTTTTAGTTCGTCGAAGCCTTGTTTCCGTTTTTCGGGGTCTTCGTCGGTTAATTTGTTGCCGAAGGAGCCGATACAAATTGAGGCGATTCGCAAACCGGCATCATCGGCACGTTTTTTCCAATCCAAATAATTATCATCGAGTCTTCCGATTTCGAGAGCTTCGAAGCCATTTTGTTTCATCCATTGGAGTTTTTCTTCGTTGTTACTTCCGGGTATGATACCGAGTTGGCTACAAAACCGAAGTTTTGCTTTGGCTCGCTGATCACCGGGAACAGAACCGGATTCAGCAGCACCGAGTGGTGAAGAAGACGAGGAAGATACTGAAATCGTTGCCGCAACACCAACTGTTGCCGCTGTTGCTAAAAAATCACGTCGTTGCATGGAATTTCTCCTAAAAAAAATTTTTGAAAAAAAATTGAAAAACGTTGCTTAGTCAAAGACGACTCCGAAACATTATACCAGTCCAAAAAACAAACTCAACCGGTTAATACATCCACTTTGGAACAGTTTTGTTCACAGTTATACTCCTTGTTCTATTAAAATTCGGTTTTCCTGTCGGTATTATTCGATACAATCGGCATAATCAGTAGGATCGGCATAATCTAAAACTAAGAAATTGCGGTGTTTGCGAATTGATGTAATAAAAAGAACTCAATGATAAAGAGATGATTTGCCGAATAAAGGAATGATCCTTCAAATAAAAATCGTAACCGTTCCTACATTGTTTTATTCAATTACGTTGAAAGTTCCATTTTTGTAAATGGTCTATTACGGAAGAGTCGAACCGTAATTACAATTCTAAAACAATAAATCAAACACTATTTGTTACCATGCCGAATTATCGAATTATTGTTCTATTTTTTTGTTTGACGCTCAGCATTTCCGCAGTGATTGCCGATATTCCGGCGGCGGTTGTTCAGGAAGAACAGGAAGAAGGAATTTATCTGACTAAAACCGAATTTGAATCGTTTTTACAACACTATCAGACAGAACACGCATCAAAATCGGGTTCAGGAAAAAGTTTGGCGTGGAAAAAAGGACTTTTTACGATTACGCCTTATGGTTATATCAATTTAAGTGCGTCCTATGAAACCGAACGGACAACAACCGGCGATTATGCGGTTTTTGCCAATTCTCCTGATTTAGACGATGATTCGGGTTTTAATATTGATCCGAAATCGACGCGTATGGGATTGAAGATGGAGAGTGTTGGTATTCCTGGTTGGAGTGGTTCGAAGTCGGAAGGAGTTATTGAATTTGATTTTCAGGGGGCGTTCCAAAGCCGTAATCGTGGTAGTTTATTACTTCGCAAGGCGTATGTTTCGGTTTCTGATGGTCAGACAAAATTTCTTGCCGGTCAGGATTGGGAGATTATTTCGCCGCTTTACCCGAAAACTTTGAATTACACCGCTGGTGCTTGTGTCGGCAATGTTGGTTATCGTCGGGCGATGTTGCGGGTTGATCACCGGTTTGATTTTTGTAATTCGAGTAATTTTGTAACTCAATTTGGTATTACCGATCATGTGTTTCGTGACAACACCGCAGTTTCTCCGGCAACATCAAGTTGGCCTGTGATTCAGGGGCGGTTAGCCTATAGTTTCGGCAATGGTTATTTCGAACACGGCAAACCTATCACATTGGGCGTATCCTCACACATTGGTGAACAACGGTTTACGTTTGTTGAGAATAACCGAAAAAATCTTCCGACATGGTCATTCAATGTTGATGTTGACATACCGCTTACGCAAAGACTTGGGTTTCAGATGGAGTATTTTCTTGGTGAAAATCTGGCGACGATTGAAGGGGGGATATTGCAGGGTGTTGATGCTCAACGCCGAAACACGATACGTGCTCAAGGCGGTTGGGCGGCATTCACTTATCAAGCCACAAAAAAATTACAAACTAATTTTTGTTACATGATAGATGATCCGTTTAATAACGATGTAGTTTCTGGTAATGCGGGCAATAATTTATCAAGAAATTACAGTCATTGTCTTTTTATCAATGCGTTATACAATTGGAGCGATGCTTTGATGACTGGTTTTGAGGTTGACTTCTGGCGGACGCACTGGCAGCGTTACAACACCGACACCCAAACCGTAACTCCGCTCACTCCCGGAACACCGATTCGATACGAATTGACAGTACGTTACACATTCTGAAATAACCAAACAATTACGGATTATTTCGGAATTTAGGAACAGTCGTCTTTTTGATGGAACTTCCATCATGAAAAATTTTTGTGCTTAAAAACAATATTTTTTGAAAGTGTTCCAATGAAAACGTGAAATAATTTTTTTG
>JAITBS010000646.1 GCA_031283515.1 Planctomycetaceae bacterium | reverse complement strand
GTGCGATTTGGCATGGAAACCGACTCAATTTATTAAGGAAAATTACGAAACAAGAATTGACCGCTGGAAAGAAGCGTCCAAAGAATCACCTCATGCCGCCTTTTTATTGGCGGAGTGTTATTGGTTACAGGGCAAAATGATTTTTCCCAGCGTTCTTGAGTTACTCGTGTTTGCGGAGCAAAAGGGTTTGGCAGAGGCTCAAATCAGATTGGCAGAAATTTTTTTGTGGGGATTCGGAGTTTCATCTGAAAATGAAATGATCGCATGGGCAAGATTGCAACCATTATTAACCGATTACGAAACAAAAGTCATCACCATATTTATCGAACAACAAATAATTTACAAACAAAGCCTCAAAATTTATAAAAATTTTGCCGACAGCGGCTACTATGACGGAATGACGCAAATAGAAGTCGAAGAGGAAATATTAACAACTCTTAATTTTGATTATTATAAATCAGGAAGAAAACTTTTAGCAGGAATCGAAAAACCGAAACAAGTTGTCCCGCAACCGGACGGAGGACTACTCTGTAATTGGCGGGCTTCTTGTTGCCCAGCCCAAAGAGGATTTACAATCATTTTTGATAAGAACGGAAAAGCCGTTATTCTACATAAAAATTTTCCGCAATAACTCGTTAAAGAAGAAAACCTCGTAATATATCAGTGGAATTATTATTTGTTTCTTTTCGTATTCGTCCTGAAAGGACATTGCATAACAACCTACCCCAACGCGGTAGGGAACGAATCATCACCTCACTATCGCCCTGAAAGGGCAGTGGTGAGTTAATAGTTGATAGTGAATAGTTGCGCAAGCGGAATTACCGTTCCGTTATTATTCCGCTTGCGACATTCTCCACTATCAACTCTCCACTATCAACTACTATTAAAAATCATGTCTTTTGAATTTACCCATCCGCAATATTTGATTTGTTTCATTTTTATTGTGGTTCTCATTTGGTGTTTTCGTTATTCGCTGACTGATTTTCCAAAATTGCAACGTTATTTTTCGTTAGCGATTCGGGTTGTGATTCTGATACTGATTGTGTTTGCTCTTGCCGGATTGACTTTTATGTTGCCGACACACGAGAAAATGCTTGTTTTTCTGCTTGATCAAAGCCGAAGTATTGATACCGCTGCTCACGAAAAAGCACAACAATTTCTCGAAACAGCTCAAAAATTTTCAGGAAAAACTCCAATTCCTATCGTAACTTTTGCTGCAAATTCACAAATTCAACATCTTGAGTCTTTGCTTTTTCCTTCTTCTAATATTGCACAAAAAACCACTGCCGGCTCTGAATTATCGAACACGAATACGGCAAATTCCGAATTATGGAACACGAATGCTACGAATATTGCGGCGGCGTTGGAACCGGCATTGGCGTTGATTCCGCCGCATTATGTTCCGCATCTGGTTATTTTGAGTGACGGTAATGAAACGGTGGGAGATATTTTGAGTGCAGCGATTCGTGGTGGAGCGGCGATTTCCACTGTGCCGCTTCCCGCCTCCACCGAACCCGAAGTCCAACTCGCGGATATTAAAATACCCGCTCAAGTTCGGCAAGGCGAACCGTTTTACCTTGACATTGTCATTCAAAGTAACTGTAACACCGAAGGTACGATTACATTGTACAAAGATTCCTTCAAAGTTGTTGAAGAAATAAAACCGATCAAAATCGGCGAAAACATTTTTCGGTTTCGGCAAACAGTGGATGATCAACGCCAGCAGGAATTTTCTGTTACTGTTACAACTCTTGACGATACCATTCTGGACAATAACCGGTTAGCTGGATTATTGTTTACCGGCGGCAAACCGCGTGTCTTGATCATTGACAGCGAACCGAAAACAATTCGTGATCTTGCTTCGGCTTTGCGGGAACAAGATATTACGGCAGAAGTCCGGCCGCCGGAAGGTATTCCGCGAACACTGGAAGAATTAAATCATTTTGATGCGGTTATTTTGTCGAATGTTCCGGCAACATCGTTGACTATACACCAAATGAATTTATTGCACACTTATTTAAGTGATTTGGGCGGCGGTTTGATGATGCTTGGCGGTGAACAGTCGTTTGGACTTGGCGGATATTATAAAACACCGATTGAAGAAATATTGCCGGTTCGATGTGACTTTGAAAAGGAAAAGGAAAAACCTTCCCTTGCGATCAGTCTTGTGATTGATCGTTCCGGTTCGATGGGCGGTCAAAAGATGGAACTTGCCAAAGATGCCGCCAAAGCAGCTGTCGAACTCCTCTCGCCCCGTGATTTTGTAACCGTTATTGCGTTTGATCATGAGAGTTACATTGTTTGCGCTACGCAAAGTGCAGTTTCAACCAGTACTATCAATGCTGCGATTTCCACAATTGAAGCTGCCGGAGGAACCAATATTTATTCCGGTTTGATTGATGCTCACGAACAACTGCGGCGGACTTCAGCGAAATTAAAGCACGTTATTTTGTTGACTGACGGACATAGTTCTCCCGGTGATTATGAAGGAATTGTCCGGCAAATGGTTAATGATCAGATGACGGTTTCGACTGTTGGAGTTGGCGATGCGGACAATGAATTACTCAAAATGATTGCTGAAAACGGTAAAGGACGGCATTATTCTTGTAACGATCCAAAAGCAATTCCACAAATCTTTGCCAAAGAAACCATCACCGCCGGTAAATCCGCAATTCATGAAACACCATTTGTTCCTGTTATTGTAACGCCGACGGAAGTGTTGACTAATATTGATATTGAAACGGCTCCGCCTTTACTGGGTTATGTTGTAACACGTGCGAAACCGGCCTGCCGGTTTATTTTAGCAACACAAAATGAAACGGGAACTGGTGATCCATTATTGGTGTGGTGGCGTTACGGACTTGGGATGTCGGCGGCGTTTACTTCTGATGCCAAAAGCCGTTGGGGAGCGGAATGGCTGACTTGGTCAGGTTATTCAAAATTCTGGGCGCAAATTATCCGGCAGATAATGCGTCAATCCGATCAACGTGGTTCGATGTTTGAAATTCAACAACATTCCGGCGGTATCCATTTAACATTGGATGTTACGGACGAAGAAAAAGATAGTTACATTAACAACGCAACCGGTCAGACAACAGTGATTTACCCTGACTTGAGCAAAAAAGAAATCGAGTTACAACAAACTGCGCCGGGACGTTATGAAGCGGATATTGATTTGGGAACAACAAATCGTCAAGGCGGTTATCATCTCCAAACGGTTTTGGGATTGGGTGAAAAGAATATTGTAAATCAATCGCGTGGCGTGATGGTTGGTTATCCGGAAGAACTGCGTTTGAAACCAACAAACAACGATTTATTGCAACGGCTTGCGGAATCAACTGGCGGATTATTTAATCCGAAACCGGAAGAACTTTTCCAACCGGATCCAACTCGTACAGCGTGGCGTGCCATACCGCTTTGGTCATATTTGTTAACGGTATCGGCGGGACTTTTTGTGTTGGATGTACTGTTGCGCCGGATTGACTTGAAAAAATTCCGTAACAATTTGAACACATTTAATCGCAACAATTTGTTTTATTTTTTGCCCTAACACAATATTTACCGCAACATATTTTTGTAATAACCTATAAACGGTACTTTCCAAAAATTTTAACTCAAATTACCGTAATCTATCATTGGAATATTTTTGAATTTGTTTACAGTTGGAAATTATAAGGTAGGCGACCTTTCGCCGAAAGGTTTTAGATAATACAATACAATAACCCCACGGTCGCAACGGTTGTTTTTGTTATGGTGTTGTACACGGTTGGTTTTTCATTTCCGTCCGTCAAACAGGGGCAAGTCGGCGAGTACGCCGTATTGTATTGTTTATTGTTTAAAACGTTTCGGCGAAACGTTGGCTACATTTGGAGACCATTGGTAAACAAATTGACGAATATTCCACTGATAGATTACAATGCACTGTATCACAGTTTTTAAGATTAACAAAGCACTAGCCCGTGAACGTTCGTTTTTTTCGAGAGGCTTTTTTTGACAAATCGAAAAAAAAACAATATCCCTGTTGACATCCAATGTTGATTTGTGTATAAATTTGCTTGTTTAAACCGTATTACGTGTTATTTACCATGCAGTAATGGTAAATGAATAACGGTTATTTCAAAGAAACCTTACAAAATAAGGAACATGATGATGAAAAACTTTGTGGAAAACATT
>JAITBS010000595.1 GCA_031283515.1 Planctomycetaceae bacterium | reverse complement strand
GGTTATGAAAATCTTACACCTTCGGGGTGAAAATTGAAAAACAAAAATTCCACTGATATATTACAAAATTTTCTGTTTCTGAGCGGAAATCACAAAGATAACTGTTTATTTTATTTTTTGAGAATACGAACAACCAAAACAAACGAAAAAAGTTTGAACCAAGGTTTTCGTTTGTTTCCTTATTTCGTTTGTTTCGTAATTCTCAAAAAATAATCGGTCAAGTGCAAGCGAAAAGGTCGCACTCAAGTGTCAGCGAATTGTCATTGGGTGCGACCAATTGGCTTGCACTTATTGTTTTAATAAATGTGTTTTTTTGAGTTGCATATTTGAATTGTTTATTTATTATGACGTAATTTTTTGTTTTTATTAGAGGTTGATTATTTGGTTCGCGTTTTCTTAATCTGTAAAAATCAATGATATGTTTTATGAGATTTATCTCAATGCGAATTAATCGATGCGTCCATAGTTCGTCAACTTCAAAATGATTTTCTAAAACATTGACATTTCCTTTTTCATCGGTTCGTTTGATAAAAAACAATTTTCCTTTTAACGAGTTATCGTAGTGAAAAATAAAATTATCCGGCATTTCATAGCGGTTTGGCAGCGATTGAATTGAATCATATTTTTTATCGCGATAGGTTTCAACATAACGTTGAGATTGTTCGATTAATTGCTTCCGATTTTTAAAATGAAATCGTTCCCACACGCCTTTTTTGCCATCGTCCGTTGTACCTTTCGATATTAGCCTGAAATCCCATTTCATACGGCGGAACAAAAATCGGAATCACTCCAAGCGATAAACAAAACCGAATCACTCGACCAATACAATTACGATGTTGCTGTCCCGTGAATACTGTGGAATTATCAAATTGTGCCTAAGCCGGAACTCCAAATTGACGCCAATGCTCCGACATCGAATTAACCTAAAAATCTTGTAAATTCTATTTATCCCGTCAAAAAATGAAAATTGAATTGTCGAATGTGAAGAGTATATTACAGACCGAAATCGAATAGAATAATCTTTTACCAAAGTTTCAGAACAAGGTTGGTATTGAAAATGTCCGATTTTGGTGTAAAATCACGTTTTTGAAATGTCGGAAAACGTAATACAGTAACGTAACTGTTAAGATATTTTCTGTCAAATTTAATCAAATTCAACCTATAACAAATTTATGTGCGGCATCATTGGAATATTCGAGTTGAAGGAACCGGCGGACAAATTACGCTCTCAAGCGTTGGATATGTCACGGAAAATCCGTCACCGCGGACCAGACTGGTCAGGTATTTACTCCGGCTCAAAATCTATCTTAACTCACGAACGATTGGCAATTGTTGATCCGCAATCAGGAAAACAACCGCTTTACTCAAACAACGGTAAAATCGTCCTCGCCGTCAACGGCGAAATCTATAACCACCAAAGTATTCGCAATAGACAGGCAAACACGTATCAGTTCAAAACAAAATCTGATTGTGAAGTTATTCTTTCGTTGTATCAGGAAAAAGGCGTGAATTTTTTTGAAGATTTGAACGGTATTTTCGCATTTGCCTTGTATGATGAAGAAAACGATGCTTATTTGATTGCCCGTGACCACATTGGTATTGTGCCGTTGTACATGGGTTGGGATAAGGCGGGAACATTTTATGTTGCGTCCGAATTAAAATCGTTGGAAGGTTATTGTAATCGAATTGAACCGTTTCCGCCGGGACATTATTGGTACAGTAAAGACGGTAAGTTGACCCAATGGTATTACCGTGATTGGCGAAGTTACAAAACGGTGGAACATAATGAATCATCAATTCATGAGTTACGTGAGGCGTTGGAATCGGCGGTGAAACGGCAATTGATGACGGATGTACCTTATGGAGTTTTGCTTTCCGGCGGTTTGGATTCATCGATTGTGTCGGCGGTGGCGAAAAAATTTGCTGCCAGCCGAGTGGAATCGGATGACCGCCAACCGGCATGGTGGCCTCGTCTTCATTCGTTTGCGGTTGGCTTGGAAGGTGCGCCGGATTTGGCGGCAGCACAAAAAGTGGCGGATTATATCGGAACTGTTCACCATGAAATTCATTTCACCATTCAAGAAGGATTAGACGCTCTTCGTGATGTTATTTACCATATTGAAACTTACGATGTAACAACAGTTCGTGCGTCCACGCCGATGTATTTATTAGCGCGGGTTATTCGTTCTATGGGAATTAAGATGGTACTTTCCGGTGAAGGTGCGGATGAAATTTTCGGCGGTTATTTGTATTTCCACAAAGCACCAAGTGCAGAAGCCTTACATGAAGAAACGGTACGTAAATTGGATAAATTACATCTTTACGATTGTTTACGTGCCAATAAATCGCTTGCAGCGTGGGGAGTGGAAGGGCGAGTTCCTTTTCTCGATAAAGAATTTATGGATGTTGCCATGCGGCTGAATCCCGAATCAAAACTCAGTGGATTGAAAAACCGAATGGAAAAATGGTTCTTACGCAAAGCGTTTGAGGATTATCTTCCTGAAGGTGTTGTGTGGCGTCAGAAGGAGCAATTTTCGGATGGTGTGGGTTATAACTGGATTGATACTTTACGTACACTTACATCGTCAAAAGTGTCGGATGAACAGTTTGCCAAGGTTGCCGAACGATTTCCGATCAATCCTCCAATGACGAAAGAAGAATACTATTATCGTACTATTTTTTCGGAATTATTCCCTTCTGATTCTGCTGCTCGAACCGTTCCTTCGGTTCCTTCGGTTGCTTGTAGTACACCGGTGGCGTTGGAATGGGATATTGCTTTCAAGAACATGATTGATCCTTCTGGAAGAGCCGTAAAAACCGTACATCACGAAGCTTATTAAAAATAATTCGTAATATATCAGTGAAATATTTTGACAAATTACGTATTCTCAAAAAAATTCCAATGATATATTACAAAATTGGCACAATCAATTGATTAACTTTGAAAATGTGTAAATGAAACACAATGCGTCAAGAATTTTCAAAATACCCAAACGATAGAATCATTTACCTGTTTCGTTTAATCAGTTCGGCAATTTTTCAGTCCGGTAATTTTTCAGTCCGGTAATTTTTTCAGGAAAATGTTTTTGAATTCCGGAATACTTTTCGGGTCATGTTGTTGAAGAGCAATATAACCTTTTTGGCTAATCCGTTTATTTTGTTCGGTA
>JAITBS010000523.1 GCA_031283515.1 Planctomycetaceae bacterium | reverse complement strand
CTTAAATTTCAGGAAGGTCTCAAATATACTGAAATTGCCGATGTGATCGGGGAACCGGTTACCACAGTTGCATGGCTTATTCATGAAGCCGTTACATTACTGCGTAATGAGTTAATAGTTGATAGTGAATAGTTAATAGTTAATAGTGGATAGTGAATAGTGAATAGTGGATTATTGGCAACCAAACCATTTTAACTAAAAACTATTAACTATTAACTACTAACTATTAACTACTAACTATTAACTACTAACTATTAACTACTAACTACTAACTATTAACTATTAACTAACTTTAATACTCAAATGAACCTAATAAAATCAGACCCTCGTTTAACATCGTTCGTTCTCGGCGAGCTTTCCGAAACAGAAACGAATGAACTTCAGACGGCAATCAACGCCGACCCAAAACTCCAAACCGAAATCGAAAGTATTCGGCAAACCATTAAGGAAATCGAAATCGCTATGAAAAATGAGCCCTTGCCGGAAAAACTCAATGTTATTCCGAAACGAAAAAAATGGTTCATGCGAATTGCCGCCGCAACGGTTGCTTTGTCGTTACTGATTATCGGAGTTGCTGTTTCAACGTTTATTACAGCGTTTATTACCGGCAAAATAGGTGTTGTGATCGCTGATAAAAATAGAATAGCAACTATGGCGGTAACAGACCAACAGGAAGTAACAATACCAACCAATGAACCGGAAATGTCTCGTAAGACTGTTTCTAACCAAAATTTTGTTGGAGAAAATGCAAAAACGAAAAATGATGAATCATTACGTGAAGAGCGGCATATAAAATTTGTTGATTCGCTCATGCAAACGGAACGAGCTTATATTCCAACAGACAACAGTACGCCTGTAACACTTACGCCGCCGATAGGAATGCCTGCTTATATTCCAACAGACAACAGTACACCTGTAACACTCACGCCACCGAAAGGAATTCCTGCTCCTATTGGTGATAATCGCGCGAGTGGAAAGACGTTGGAGATTTCCGGCAATGTTAGCGGGACAGCAGATGATGGATTCGGCAGACCAGGACACATCGGTGGTAAAGACACACAAATTACTGCTCAAATGTCCAGACCTTTCATTGATCCTCTTCAAGACTCTTCATTTTCTGTAAAAAGAGAATCGGAGTTCATTGGGGAAATTTCTCCTGTTGTTGTTACGAATGATAATGATCTTAAGAAAGATCCTTATAATTCCGGCAATGACGAGACGTACAAGAATACGGTTGAGAACGAATTTAAGCCGGTGACAACAGGGGAGTTTTCGACATTTTCGATTGACGTGGACACGGCGTCGTACACCACAATGCGTCGGTATCTTAACGAAACAGGAACATGTCCGCCGGCGGATTCTGTTCGGATTGAGGAGTACATTAATTATTTCAAATACAATTATGCTCCGCCGACCGATGGTAAACCTTTTGCGACCTATATTGATGTTTCGCCATGTCCTTGGGAGTCGAAACATCTTTTAGCCCGTATCGGAATTAAGGGCAAGGAATACAATACCGAAGAACGTCCGGCGTTGAATCTTGTATTTTTGATTGATGTTTCGGGTTCGATGTCGGCGTCCAACCGTTTGCCGTTAGTCCAGCGCGGCTTGACCGAACTCGTCGAAATGCTTCAACCGAAAGACCGCGTCGCTATTGTAACCTACGCCGGAACAAGCCGTGTGGCGTTGCCGTCTGTTTCCGGACAGGAAAAGCGAGCGATTCTTGATTCGATTAACGGTTTGGGTGCCGGAGGTTCTACTGCCGGAGCAGCCGGAATCAAAACCGCTTACGAAACTGCACGAAAATATTACGACAAAAAAGCACAAAACCGTGTGATTTTGTGTACAGACGGCGATTTCAATGTCGGTGAAACCAACAACAAAACACTCGAAGAAATGATCGCAGACGAAGCGAAAAGCGGAGTGTTCCTGACAATTCTTGGTTTCGGAATGGGTAATTACAAGGATGAACGGCTCAAGATATTGTCGATGCGCGGCAACGGCAATTACGGTTACATTGACACGCCGGAAGAAGCCCGAAGATTATTAGTGGAAAGTCTGACCGGAACACTTTTTGCGATTGCGAAGGATGTTAAAATTCAGGTTGATTTTAATCCGGCAGCAGTTGCGGGTTACCGGCTGATCGGTTACGAAAACCGAAAACTTCGCGACGAAGATTTTCATAACGATAAAATTGATGCCGGTGAAATCGGAGCCGGTCATACCGTAACAGCGTTATACGAAATTGTTCCTGTTAATGAAAATGTTCCGGCAACAGTGGACAAATCGCGTTACAGCAAAGAAACTCCGGTAATTCCCGATGCCGATGTTCCGGCGGATAACACGAAAAGTGTTACGAAAGATTCGGCAAAGTCAGAAGAATTGATGTTTGTGAAATTGCGGTATAAACTGCCGGAGGAGAACAAGAGTTCGCTGCTTGAATATCCGGTGTCCGCTGTTTCAAAAGAAATGTCCGGCGATTCACAATTTGCAGCGGCGGTTGCGTTATTCGGAATGTTGTTACGTGAAAGCCGTTACAGCGGCAACGGAAATTACGACAGCGTCCTCGAACTCGCAACGCCAAACACCAATGATAATCAATACCGCAAAGAATTTATCGAACTCGTCAAAAAAGCAAAAGCAAAGAACTAACTGTTAAAACAGATTGTTTAATTAGTCCGCAGATGACGCAGATTTTCGCAAATTATTTTAAAAAGTTTATTGAAAAGAATCTGTGAAAATCTAGTAAATCTGCGGACTAAAAATCTGTGAAAATCAGCGTAAATCAGCGGACTAAAAACAGACGATTACGTTATGTTGTTTATGTTATTTTTGCAGTTCTACTATTTTTTCATTTTTTGCGGAATAGTTGAACTTCGGTTCTTTTGGGTTATACTATTACACGCTGTTGCTTGAAGAATCCATCCGTCCCAAAGTTGCGAAAAATTATTTTGTGATTTTAGGATGCGGTTACAAGATTTTTTAATTATTTATTATTTGTTCACTTTTACCCCCTATTACTACCATGTTTAGTATTTCACGTCGTTCACTTCTTAAAACGTTGGCAGTCGGCAGTGCAGTTGCGGCATTGCCGGCTGTGTTGCCGACAACTCTTTCCGCCCAAACTCCCGAAAATCTTAAAGCGGAACAAGTTGAAGCGTTAACTGTTCAAAACGGAACTCGACAATCCGTCTGTAAATGGTGTTACGGAAAATATCCTATGGAGGAATTTTGTAAAATTGCCAAAAAAATTGGTTTGGCGGGAATTGATTTGGTTGGACCGAATGATTGGGATTTACTGCTCCAATACGATTTAATCGTAACAATGGGAAATGGTCCTGGTATGGGAATTCCCAAAGGATTCAACCGTTTGGAACATCATGACAAATTGATTGAGAGTTACGAAGCGGTTATTCCGGTTGCGGCGGAGAAAAAAGTTCCGAATCTGATTTGTTTTTCCGGTAATCGTGAAGGAATCAGCGATGAGGAAGGACTCGCTAACTGTGTTGTTGGTCTTAAACGGTTGATGCCGGCAGCAGAAAAATACGGCGTAACAATTGTTATGGAACTTCTCAACAGTAAAAATCATAACGATTATCAAGCCGACCACACTCCATGGGGCGGCGAACTGGCTCGCAAAGTCGGCAGTGAACGCTTCAAACTTTTGTACGATATTTTCCACATGCAGCGCATGGAAGGTGATGTGATTCAAATGATTCGTGATTACAAAGACGTGATCGGACATTATCACACCGGCGGCAACCCGGGACGTAACGATATTGACGAAACACAGGAACTCTATTATCCGGCAATTATCAAAGCAATTAAAGAAACCGGATTTAAGGGTTTTATCGCTCACGAATTTATACCGAAAAAAGGTATCGAATCACTTCGTAACGGAATTAAAATTTGCGATGTCTAATCCGTTAAAATAAAGTTGATATAATTATTCGCACAAAATTTATAAGAGGCAGGCAATACAACTTTTACGGAGAGAGATTGCTTACCTCTTGATTATATCCTTTAATAACCTTTTCAAATTTGAATAATACTCCTTCCAATTTTACATAACGATTATGACAACAATCGCCATTCTTGGATCGACCGGTTACACCGCATTGGAACTGATTAAAATTTTGTTGCGCCATCCGAATACAAAGATTACGGCGTTGACAAGCCGTGAAGATACACGCTCCGTCGGATTGGTACATCCTTCATTGTCGGGACGGCTTGATTTATCGCTCGAAAATCTTTCACCGAAAGAGATTGCGAATCGTTCGGAATGTGTGTTCTGTTGTTTACCGCATACTGCTTCGGCGAAAATTGTACCGGAATTATTGGATTACGGAACAAAAGTGATTGATTTGGGTGCTGATTACCGGCTTGATACGGTAGAAGTTTTTGAAACGTGGTATGCCGAAAAACATCCTGATTCTGACCGGCTTGGCAAAGTACCTTACGGACTTCCCGAACTGTTTCGGAATCAGATTATCGGTACGAATTTGGTTGCGAACCCCGGTTGCTATCCGACTTCGGCAATTCTTCCGTTGGTGCCGCTTATTAAGGCTGGTCTGATTGAACCGGAAGATATTATTATTGATTCGAAAAGCGGAGTTTCCGGTGCAGGACGGAAACCAAAACTCACAACACTTTATCCTGAATGTAACGAAAATATCTCGGCTTACAATATCGGAACACATCGGCATACTCCCGAAATTGAACAGATTATCACCGCCGCAAGCGGTAAAAAAACAACCGTTCTTTTCACACCTCATCTGACTCCGATGGATCGCGGTATTTTGTCAACAATCTATTCAAAACCGATACGACCAGTTACACAAAACGAATTGTTGAAAACGTTGCGCAATTTTTATCAAAATGAACCGTTTGTCAAGATTGTGGAACATCTTCCGTCAACAAAGGATGTTTCGGGAACAAATTTTGTTCATATAACTGCGTGTGTTGCCGGAAATAGGGTTATTACTGTTTCGGCAATCGACAATTTGATTAAAGGCGCATCAGGTGCAGCGGTTCAGAATTTTAATTTAATGTTCAATTATATCGAAACAACCGCATTGATTTAATATACTTCTTGTAGTCACTTGATTGATGTTTTATTAAGTAACGATTTATTTAAGAGGCAGGCAATATTTTTTAAAATACAATGTTTATATCAACACATTGAATTTGTTACAAAACATAAATATTATGAATACTTAAAGTCTATTTTTTATAAGTGTACGTGAACAATTACTAGTTCGGTTACAAAATTTTATGCAAATTTTATTCTCGTACAACAACAATGCGGTCTATGTACACCGCATCAACGTCATCAGGACGTTTCGGCGGCGCAAACCAGAAATTGAATCCCGGACTGAGAGCAATTGATCCCATATCAATCCAATGATATTCCGTTCCGGAAATTTCCGAAACGGGAATTGATTTATTTGTAATTCCTTTCTTTTCCTTATAATCGTACACTCCAAGCGTCATCGCAACTCCTTCAGTTGTCTTGGCATCACAACGAACCGCCGCATAAAGCCGATACTTCGGAGACTCCGCAGTTGGAGTTTTGGACGGTTGCAGATCAAGCAGTGAATGATCAAAATTGTAACTCGTTGCCCATTCAAAATGGTTGCCCGGCATTTTAACCGCCAGACCATTAGAAGCCTTTGCGTCATCAACAATGAAAACCAATTCTCCAAGTTTATGAGTGTTAAATTCAAAATTCTGTACATCATACCAACTATTTTTCGGTAAGTCTTTACAGAACTCCGGCGGCAATACAGTAATAGGATCAAATTTTAATTTCTGCCGTAAATTTTGTTCAAATAACTCGAATTTATCAGCAGCACTCCATGGTTCTTTGTGATACGTAACACCAAATTCCTTGCATCGGGCAAAGAAATCATTAACAGCATCTTGTGGATTACTCAATTCGGTAAATAGTGTACCAGTTAATTTTGCTTTACGGCGAAGTGCGTGGTATTCCTTCAACACAACAAGATCAACCGGAATTTTTTCACGCCGAAGCCGATTCTTTATTGTTTCATTTTTTGTTGTTTCAATTGCCCGATTCATTAGTGTAACCGCTTTGTTTAACGTTTCAAAATCAAGCCAATCATTGGTTGAGTTTCTGTAAATACCAAGATAAACACCCGAATTTTCTACACTGTCAAGAAGTAGATTCCAGTATTCTTTCAGAATCAGAGCAACATCGGTTCCATAATAACCGTTCAAAAATTCGTCAAACAATTTCTTGTCATCGAGTGCCGGATTCCATAACAAATGCGAGATCACCCAATTTCTCATTCGTACAAAATCTCCGGCAGTACAGTGAGCGTCGCCTTGTTCAAATAAACCAATCGTATGATGATCCGTAAAAAACCGGATGTTCGGAGCCAACACCCGAAGATTCGGATGCGGTAACATATACGCCGAAAAATTCGTAATATAATCCCAAACAAAAAGATTGTCGGCGATTTTACTCCAGCCTTCAATATCTTCGCGCAACGATTTATTTTGTTCGCCAGCTCCGAGCGGTTGAACAAACGAACACTCAATCGTACAAAGGCGAATCACAACATTCTTTCGCGGTTTAACAAGTTTCGGCGGTTTTCGTGTGTATTGATAGGCAAGTGTTTCAACCCAAACATCGGGAAATTCTTTCTCAATCGCTTCGGCAACTTTATTCACGAAACGAATAAGCACTCCTGCTTGACTGCCTTCCTCATCGGCAATTGCCGTACAATTTTTACATTCACAATATCCGTACCAATCATTTTGACTTATCGAAATGAATTTAGCATCGGGATTTTTTCGGAGTGATTCAATGGCGTTTTTGGTCAGTTCTTCACGCATGGCGTCGTTTGTCAAACAAAGTTGAGCGTGGTCATGTTTTCGCTGACCTTTAATTTCACTGTACCAATCGGGATGTTCCGCAAAATATTTATTCGGCGGAATAAGCGGAAAGAACGAATGAACAAAATACTGAAACAGGTGATGTCCGCCGTATTCCGGTGTTGTCCGAACCATATTACCGTTACACTTCATTCGTGTTGCGAAAACTCCGTCGAATGCGTCACGGTAAAAGGCTTCCCGATAAATCAGTTTCGGAGCGTATTCGATATTTTGTGCGGGAATTTCCAGCGTTGTTTTTTTCGGAATAAACGATTCTGTCGAAGTCCACCATCGAACACCAACAACATCTTCGAGCAATGTATTGACGGCGTAGAGAGTTCCGCGTTGCGGATGTCCGAGCAAAACAAGATTTTTACCGATTGATTTGATCACAATTCCATCGTAAGAAATTTTCGCAACATTAATTTCCGGCAAAAGTTCTTTAACCCGTTTGGAGTTGCCGACCACGATTTGCGGCTTGACAGAGTCAACTTCGGATTCCGTAACGATAGAAAAATCGGCTCCGGTTACAGTGTCGAGATGCTGTTTCAGTTCTTTCGCCGCCGTTTGTTCCAACGGTGTTGCGTTGGCAGGCAACACGATAACGTAATTCGTTTTACCGTCTGTTGCAAGCGTCAATGTTTCTGCTGCAAAAACAACAGAAACAACATTGAAGATCAATAGGAAAATTGATCCGATAAAAAAAGTTGCAAAAATTGAGCGTGTCATTGTTTTTTGGGGAAAAATGGTGAATCGGATAAAAGTATTTGTATTTTGACCGTTCAAATGTTTTGAAACAGTTAAAACACTATGGAAAAACATCTAAACAATATAAA
>JAITBS010000484.1 GCA_031283515.1 Planctomycetaceae bacterium | reverse complement strand
ATCGCCCTTTCAGGGCTTATTAATTAGGGATGATTTGTAACCCACCCCGTTGGGGCGGGCTATAATCTTAACGCCCTTTCAGGGCTACTTTGTTTATCTACAAAAATTCCACTGATATATTACAATTTTTGATATTTTGTGAGATTAATGTGTTACGGCATAAACTAAGATGTTGGTTCCGATTTCGAGAGCAGAACGATCTTTAAGACCATAAGCGTAGGCGTGGGGGAATTGTTCCCAACCGTTGCCAAAATCGAACCGGCTGTAAATCACACCAGGTTTGCCTTCAAACATGATCGCTTCTAACTCCGGTCGTTCCAATTGACCAAAATCTTCGTAAGTACGCGGAGTGTAATCTACTTTCGTAATAGTAAACTGGTTGTTGTAAAGCGGATGATCAAAAGGAATTGGTTCTAAGGTTTGATCAGGAAACGCCCTGCGTATTTCTCGCCGGAACGAAGAATCAAACGAACTCCGACCACAACAAGCATCCGCTAAGAAAATACCGCCCGCCTTGACAAACTGCCGAAGTCGTGAAACTTCCTCGTCCGACCAAACAAAATCACGGTGTCCGGTCATATACCACAATGGATAAGTCAACGCCGCCGGATCCTTCATTTGAACATTCTGCCGTTTGAATTTGACTTCCATCGTTGAATTTTCTTTGATGAATTTCATCAGATTATGGACAGCGTCAGGATCGGGATCCCAATCTCCTTCATGAACAATCTGAGCAAAAACAAAATCATCTCGGCTTGGAGCACTTTCTTCGTGATAGACTTTTGAAGTACTCAGGAATCGTCCCAATTGGAATGTCCCAAGCATGTATGTAACAATATTAGCCCCAACTTGTCGGGCTAAATCAATCGTCATACGAGTTCCGCGATCGTGTTCGTGTCCGTCCCAACCGCAAGTCATATCAGCAGTTGAGAAAATCACCGCATCACGGCAACCGATTTCAATTGATTCGAGACTTGGTTCTGCCGAAAATTCGGTTCCATCACCTTTTTTGTAGTTGAACTGCTGGCTTAATTTGTAATAAGAAGCGAATACCGGATTGTCCGGTAACATTTTTCGCATGGGTCGTTGTGGAAAGATCAAGCCCATTTCATGCCGGAACGATTCGGTAAAATCCTTCCAACCACAACAAGCATCCGCAATAATTGTTCCGCCATCAAGAACATATCGGGCAAGGTCTTCGCGTACTTTGTCGGTTAGTTCGAATTTATTGTGACCGGCAACAAGTAATGCCGGTAGTTCGCGCGGGTCGTAAGAAAAAGTGGACAATTCAGATTCGACACCGCGATAATTGATACCAAGTTTGGAATTTGTCCAATCGAGAAGTGTTTTAACATCAGCAGGGTCTGTCATCCAGTCGCGGTACATGGTTTGTTTACCGTCTTTGACAATAAAACGCGGAGTACCTAATGCTAATTTTCCGATTAACGACGGAGGACTTGGCGGTCGTTTCTTTTCACTTCGGCGAAGCGGAGTGACGGGAAGCGGAAGGGGAGCAAAACCTTCACCGCCGGTTTGGGTGGCATTCACCGCTTGGGGCGGAGGACCACAATCAATCGGACCGGAATTTTCCTCTTCCGCAAATACTACACTCGTGACAAGTTCCGGTGTTACAACCGCTCCGGTAGTCGAGACACTGACTGCCGCAGTGACATGACCGATTTTTTCTAAAAAATTCCGCCGTGAACGGCGAACAGCCTCTCGGTTCGATTTTGGTTGAGATGATTTCATAAATTCGGCTCCGAAATAAAATTCTTGGTACAAAAGATCGAAAAAAACATTTATTCGATCAAAATACAAACACAGCCCTATATCGTATCATGTTTTTTTGTTATTTCAAGAGAATTTTTATTATTTCAAAAATTTTTTTTTCAATTCCAAACAATTTTTTTGTAAAGTGTGACTTATAACCACGCACTCAAACCGCAATTCCCGACAACCAACGTAGTTGCAACGGTTGATTTGTAAACAGGGACGAGTCGGCGAGTACACCCGATGCGGTCTTTTTACACGTATTAAGTTTAAGAACTATCTTTTCTTTTCAATTAGTTCTATTTATTTTATTTTGAAAATTACGAAGCATTTAGATTTAGTAAGAGTCTATTTTAAGAGTTTATTTTCTATCCACCGATTTTCGCGGATTTTTTTGTATCATCAGTAGAGATATTAGGAATATTTCGGTATTTCCATAACAAAAGAATAAAATTTTTTTGCGAAAAACATGGAATTACCAAAGTGACTGGTAAAATTACTTTTTTTTGATATATTTTGTTTTTGTTGTATTAAATATTCGTTTAGAACACTGTAATTAAGGAGTATCCTATGAATTTTACCGAATATAATAACACACTTCGTTGTATTTTTTCCGGCAAACTCGATACATTAACTTGTTCTAATCTTGAAGATGCTTTGAATAAACGAATTATTAGTTTTTTGGAAAAACAAGATGTTGCGTGTCTTATTTTTGATCTTTCTGATGTTGATTATGTTTCTTCTGCATTTCTTAGGCTTTGTCTTTGTTATTTCAAGTCAGCGGGCAAAAAAAATTTCCGAATTGAAAATCCAACACAAGATGTCCAAAAGGTGTTTCAAATTTTCGGGTTTGCGGAAATTATGAATATTGCGTCATCCGGTTCAAAAATAGTGTCATGAATATGGTTTTAGTGCAGCTAAAAAAACACTTTTGGAAACCAAATGATCAGGTTATGAAAAAAAATAATGAAACGAATTGTGTGCGGAGAGATCAATTGAGAAACCTTGAAAAATCTCATTGATCAAATGGATGCCCAAGTTAATATTGCCAGACAAAACGGTAATAAACTTCAATGGTCTGGTTCTCCCATACTCGGTTG
>JAITBS010000471.1 GCA_031283515.1 Planctomycetaceae bacterium | reverse complement strand
AAAGGTAGGCGACCTTTCGCCGAAACATCGCATCGGTTGGTTTTGTTATTTGTGTTGTACACGGTTGGTTTTTCATTTCCGTCCGTCAACAGGGGCAAGTCGGCTATCGCCGTATTGTTATTGTTTAAAACGTTTCGGCGAAACGTTGGCTACCGTCAAATATGATCAAATATGATCAAATATGATCACGACTGAATAGATTCAAAAATCGACACGGAATGGGAATGCTCCCCATTCACTCGTCTGGAAACAATAATTCGTACAGATTTTATCTCGGCAATAATTTTTTGGAGAACGTGATTATTGTTAATTTTTGTTTCTGTTTCCTTTTCCATATTGATTACTTTGTACGAAACGTTGATTTTACTATTTTTTCAAATTGTTTTGTTCCGATTTCAGAAATTTTGCGTAAATACTTTTTCTGTCCCAAATATGGAATCCTTGAGAAAGATAGGTTTTCAGAGCGTTAATATTTTGTTCATCAGCCGATGTCAACAGGAAAAGACGTTTTCGAAGGTTGGCAATGCGTTTGGCAAACCGGACAATCTCCTTCGAATATCCCCGCCCGCGCACCTCTTCAATAAGTCCCATGTAAGTCAGTTCAATTTGTTCTTCCGGTTGATCAGTCATTAGGAGAACTCCAATATTTTTGTTTTCTTTCCGTACAAAAAACCAGAGTTCGGACAAAAAAATTTGTCCCGATTGATACGTTTGTAAAACCTGTCTGACCGGTGCAATTTGCATGAGTTGCGGAAAATCACGCGTATTTCGATAGGTTGCGTGAACCAGTTCCGCCATTTGATCAAACACGTCCTCAGAAAAATAACTCATCGGAAGAAACTGCAGTTCTTCCGAAAAATCAGAATCCTCCGTTGTTAACGTCATCGGAAATACTAAATAAATTAAATCGGACAATAATTCAAATTTTCCAACAGAAACTAAAGTTGTTTCATCAAATTGTTGACCCAAATCAACCAAAACCAATGCAGCAATTGCCTGATTTTTGCAACAAAACGCCATAAACGGTTCGAAAAATAACTCAATAGAAAAACCTTCCTGCATCACCGGAACCCATGACAAAATCGTTTGGTCAATCCGTAATTGCGAAAAAAAAGCTCCAATTCGTTGATCTTGTATTTTTGCTTGAAAAATTCCATCGAGACAGAGAGTTTCCGAACGATATTGTTCCAATAGAGAGTTAATCCGTATGACCAATTCATTTTCGGGAAGATGCCCAAATGCGAAACGGAGTGTTTCTTCAAGTTCTTGGGCGTTGGGATTGGATATTTCCACTGTCATAGTGAAGAAAATATAATTTTTTGTAATGGAATTATAACTCAACAATAATTGTTGTCTCTGTTGATTTTTTGTCCGCAGATTACGTAGATGTTCGCTGATTATTTTTTTGAGAACACGAAACACACGAAAAAACGAAAGATACGAAATTTTTGTTTTGATTTTTTCGTGTTATTTTGTATTTTCGTGTTGTTCGTGTTCTAAAAAAAACAAAACAATAATTCCACTGAATAATTACCTTTTTTTGTAAAAATAATCAGCGAACATCTGCGGACTAAATATTTATCAGCGTCATCTGCGGACTGAAAAGGTTGTTATTTATCGGCTAATCTGTACGGAGGGCGTAATGGATAAGTCCATAGTATTACCTTCGCGGTTTATTGTTATTTTTATTGGTTTATTGATTTCGGCTAAGGCAACAAGATGAACGATGTGAGTATCGTCTTCAACTTCGGTACCGTCGAAGGAAAGAATAACATCACCGATACAGAGACCGATTTGTGCGGAAGGAGTATCGGGAACAACCCGACTGATTCTTGCGCCGATTTGCCGGTCAATTCCTAATTTTTTCCGTTTTTCGGCGTTAAATTCCGGATCGAATCCAAGTCCGATATGTGGTTTAACGACGGTTCCGTTCTGTACTAATTGCTCTGCGATACGGAGAACCAATTTGATGGGTAACACAAAAGCAACTCCATCATCACCTCCGCCTTGTGTGGCAATTGCAGTAACAAGACCGATAACTTCACCGCGTAAATTTAAGAGTGGTCCGCCGCTGCTTCCCGGATTGATTGCGGCGTCGGTCTGAAAAAAACCGATTTTGGGGGTAATTCCGTTTGTTGCGGGAATATTCCGGCGGTTTACGGCTCCGATGATTCCCATAGAAACACTCCGGTCAAGACCAAACGGACTTCCCACCGCAAGAACAATATCACCAACCTGAACCCGATCCGAATCGCCCAAATCTGCAGAATAAGGCATTTTTTCCGACACTTCCATAACAGCAAGATCGAAATCCTCATTGGTTAAAATTCGAATTGGTGTCAACAGATGTCGGTCATAAGTTTGGACTTTGATGGAATCGAGTTCGATTCCTTCGACAACATGCCGGTTGGTCAAAATAATTTGTTTACCGGCAATATCGACAATCACACCGCAACCGGATTCTTCAACTTGCATTTTAACCATTCGACCGGAACGTCCCGGATTAACCGATTTAATTTGTGTTGCTTCGATGTGGACGATAACAGGGTCGGCAAACTCAACAGAAAGCCGAAAAACCTCATTAATTCGTTCAAAAGGAGCTGCGACTGTTTGTAGATTTTGGCGTAATGTTCCACGATCTTGAGCCGGAAGCGATACCGTGTAACACAATAGTACAAACAAAAGAATCAATCGCATTGTTTTATTATAAAGTAGGATAAAATGGAAAATTATTTATTTTAAGGTTTGATATTTTAAGGTTGAATTGTGCCAAACAGAATCACTCAATAGAATTGACGAAATAAAATGACAACAGGATACCAATACAACAATGTATTCAAAACATTATCAGGATACCATTATTCCGTTCATCGAACAAGAGGAGAACTAATGATAATGATCTATTTTGATGTAATTATTCAGTCGTGATCTTGTTTTGTTCGGAAAATGAGGTGGAAATGAGGTTGCCTGCTTACTTGGTTATCAAAAAAATAATAACAACGTAAATTGGGCACCTCTAATAATAGTTAATATTGTATTAAATTTTTTGTAATATATCAGTGGAATATTTATTTTGTGATTACTTTCCTGATATTTTCCTACGCCCTGAAAGGGCAACCGTTCGATTCACAAACACAAAATAGACTGCCCTTTCAAGGCGAATACCATTTTAACCTCAAACAAATATTCCACTGATATATTACGGATATACTAATATCCAAAAAATCGCGAAAAGAAAGGCGGTCACGGATTTGTAATTCCAGTTGGTCGTTGGAAAGGTTGTAGATATTCTTAAGAATGAGTATTTTAAACATCAAAAGAACATCAAACGGAGGACGCCCTGCTTTGGAACCACTGCTGCTAGAACGCGACTGATTGAGCAATCCAAGAAAAATGGTTCAATCAATCAACTCATTAAGACGACGAAGGAAGTCGTTAATACCCTATATTTTATCGAGTTGCTTTTCGATATCAAACAAGGAAGGAAGATTGAGACATGAGATTTTTATTCTATAGACGATAGAGGAAATTCAATATTGACGGAAACAAAAAATCAAAATTCAACAACCTGTTCCGAAAAATTTGAATTTTTAGAGATGCCCTATTAACTATTATTAGAGGTGCCCAAGTGTGGATTTTTGTGAAGTTGACAGCGGACAACCGACCAATTGCAATCGGAATTATTCCCTTCAGATCGAGGACGACGGGAATCGAACCCGCAACCACCGGATCGACAGTCCGGTACTCTAACCACTTGAGCTACGTCCCCTCAACTTTCAGATTAAAGATTGTACTCAATCCGATAACTAATTCAAGGGGATCGTCTTTATTTTTTTCAGAAAATTTGTCAACCATGACAACAAGTATTGCCAACCAATGATTAAAACACATTGATCAGTGTATTTTAATTATTAATCTTTGATTGTATGAGAATTACTTTTCAATTCAGGAATAATCGGCAAAATTAATTTTCTGCGTCTTTTTCGAGAGTTGCGATTAGGGGACCGGTTGACTCGACCATGAGCGGGTCAGGACCAAACGACAAAATTTGATCACGTTTTATTTCTGCTCGATCAAGCGATGAGGTAAACACAATGGCTTTTCCGCTGGAATCGACTTCTTTTGCTAATTGCCAACCGCGTTCCGGTGGATAACCAAACAGAATCTGAAGCATGTGAACAACGTATTCAAAAGTGTGATCATCGTCATTCCAAAGAATGACATGATATTTGGGTTCATATTTTGGTTTATTTTTTCGTTTATTTTTGGGACGAACCGTAATAGCGGCCACTGCTTGGTTTGTTTCTGAAAAATTGAAATTAGACATGATATTGAAATTTTAACCTCGAATGGGTTCTTTTGATTTTCGAATAATTCCTGACGGATGTTTCAGCCGATACACAATCTCCGAAAGTAAACGGTTTTCCATTTCCGTATCACGTTCTACAATAAACCAATTACCCGAACTGGAATCAACATCAATTTGTTTTGCAAAGGAATCCACTTCATCTTCGAACCGTAAATTTGCGGAGGAATTAGATTTGAGCGGATTTTTGTTATCTTCCAGTTCTTTATAAACTTTAACATCAATTAAGTATCCGCCGACTTCAGGAATCACATGAACTTCAACCCGCCGCCGAATTGTCTGAAGAGTGCTATCAATACGTTCACCGATTCCTACGGAATCTGCATGCCATAATTCTGCGATTGAGGCTCCGATTTTGGGTTTTGTATTTAACCTGCCTTCTGTCAAGACATTACCGTAAAGACGAATAGGCATTTCAGATTCGATTTCGAAATGCGAATCGACAACATCGACCAAAACCGTCCAAAGGAAATCATGATCATAAGCCTCTACAAAAATCGGATTATTTGATTTTGGCGCGTTCAATTGCCACGAAAACTCACGTGTTCCGAAAGACCGATATGCCGAACAACCGCTAATCAAAAATAATATGATAAACGAAAAAAAGACAATCGTCCAGAATCGGTGCTGATAAAATTGAATTATCTGTAGCATTAAAATTACTTTCTCCTAATATTTTGCCCTAATTTCTACTTTCTACGGCAAAAAATCGACTATTCAAAAAATTTCTTAACGTAGTTTCCGAAAAAAGAGGTTTTAATGCAAGAGATCTTTTTGTAATTTTGGTAATATTTCAGCGGAATTTTATTTAAACTCTAATATAAAAAGGTCAGATCATCAAAAAATAAGAGATTTTTCACATCAAGATCGTATCGGTGTACTCACCGATTTGCTCTGTTTACGGATGGAAATTGAAAATACAGAGTCTGTTGTTATTACGGATCAATTGTTGCGATAGTGGGTGAAACCCCTTCGGCGAAAGGTTTTTCGTCTATAATCATCTATTCTTTGTTGACGGACTTTAACAAATATTCCACTGAAATATTACAATTTCTGTAATATTTCAGTGGAATATTTTTGAATTTGTTTACAGTTGGAAATTACAAGGTAGGCGACTAACAGGTAGGCTACCTTTGGAGTCCATTGGTAAACAAATTGACGAAGATTCCACTGATAGATTACAAATGAAATCGGTTTTTAGAAGTTCCCTTGAATTGTTCCAAGACGACGGTATAATATAACGATTACATAGTCTGGCAATTTTAGCCCAAATGTTTGGATTAGGTATTTTACGCAGCGGCGTTTTGTTTTACCTACGAATTTATTTTCAAATTATATTTTTGGAACTTCAAGGTACTTATAGAGTTACGTTCTTTTACGATAACACAGTTTTCCTATGAAAATTACATCTTTTGAAATTGAGCGGTTTGGTCTTTGGTCTGGTTTGACAATTCCCAAGTTGTCAGGAGGAATCAATGTCTTTTACGGAGCCAACGAAGCAGGAAAATCAACATTGATGGAATTTGTCCGAGCAGAACTCTACGGTTTTGGCAGTGAACGACGCCGCTATGCCCGCAAACCCGGTAATATCAATACCGCCTGGAACACAGAAACCGATCAGGAAGGTAAATCATTGTACGTTATTTCCGGCGGTGTTCTGCAAATCGAATCGCCAAGTGGACACTTTCGATTGCGAAGAGTGTTTCATCCCGACCAAACAGCAGGGAATGAAGAAAAAATCGATATTCAAACTCTCGATGGTAACAAACAAGGAACACAATTATTGCGTGTTCTGGTTTCCGGTGTTGATGAACCGACATTCAACAATGTTTTCGCTATCGGTCTGGATGAGTTACAAAAACTTGGTTCGCTCAACGACACCGAAGCAGCGGAAATGCTTTTTCGGCTTAGTGTTGGGATGGATCGTGTGTCGATAGTTGACGCCATCAAGGAACTGACCGCACGACGAAACCGTATTCTGAACAATAATACTCAAAACCATGACCTCAAGTCAGCCGATCAATTAACACAACTGTTTCGGCAACGAGAAAAAATTGTTGCGGAAATCGCTGAGGTTGAACTTCTTGTCCGTGATTATGTACGAATACGGAATGAACAACGGACGGTTGACCGAACAGTTGCCAATCTTGAGGAAGATCATATTAAATTGCAACGGGAAAAGCGGTTGTACGAAATTGCAAAACAAGCCGAACCGGTTTGGATACGCCGCAGTAAAATCCGCGATGAAATCAATGCAATGGGAATGGTTATCGTTGTTACCGATGCAGTCATAACCCAACTTGATGAAATCGGTAAACAAATCGAACAACATCGTTTGAGTTACAATAAATTAAAAGAAGAATTTCAAAAAACACAAGACGCTCTAAACACCCAACCAGTAAATGAAACACTGGAAAAACTTACTCCAAGACTTGAAATTTTACTCGAAGAAGAAAAAAGAATTGTTGAAATTGATACACAAATCACGAATCTGGAAAACGAAATTGCCAGCCTCGAATCGCGTATTCTTGACGAAGAAACGCAAATCAAACGCGGACGCCGTTCCTTACCGATTCTTCCGCAACAGCATGGCGCAACAAAATTGGAAAATAATACAGCGGAGAACCGAAGTACATCGGAACATGCTTCGTTTAATCCTGCCGGTGCGGTTATTTCAGCTTCAACCACATCGCCGTCTATTCCTGTTACGGCAAAAGGTTATCGTCCGAATAGCGGAGATTCAATTGATGCCGTGTTGCTTGACGGTTACAGAGTTCCAGCCAAAGCAGTTAATCGAGCAAGACGGCGTTTATTCCGCGTCAAGGAACAGCATTCCGAACTCTTGGGACGTTCAAAAGTTCTCAACGAAAAAATTAAAACTGAACTGGCACGCCGAGAGGTTAAGGAATTACCGGAAGCAATCGAAAAAGCAAGCGAAATTCTTTCACATCTCAAACGCCGTCAGAGTATTGGTCAACGGCTCACGGAAATGATCTTGCATCATAAAGAGCTACGGCGCATCAACGCCTTTTTGATACAACATCAGGCGTTACCGACATGGGCGGTTGTTTTACTTGGAGTCGTTGGAGTTCTGGGATCTATTCCGGTCGGACTGGCTATTTTTGAAACAATCGGAACAAAAATATTTGAAGGAGATATACCGCCGTTTTTAACAATTTTAGGACTTTTTGCAGTGGGCGGTTCTTTTGCGTTCAAAATTGTTTCGGAGAAGAACAACGTTAAAAAATTGGAACAAAATCAGCGTCAACTCGGAATGCTTCTAACACAAATCGAACACGCCAAACAGGAAACCGCGGCGATTGACTCGAAACTTCCGGTAAGTGCTTCCGCTATTGAAATTCGGTGTCAGGAAGCGCAACAAGAATTGACTCAACTCGAAAAATTGATTTCGGTTGATACTCAACGCCGTGAGGTAAACCAACATCTTAAACAGGCTGAAGTCCGTCTGGAACGTTGTAAAGAAGAGCATGAAACAGCAATAAAACGTTGGAATGATTGGCTTCGGTTAACCGGTTTGCCGGACGACTGGACACCGGCACGAATCCGTGATTTGATCGAACATTGCGATGTTGTCGGCGATCTGAAAAAGGAACTCGATAATTGTTACGAAACAATGAATCAACGGATTCGGGATATGCGGTTTATTACGGATCGGATTGACCGGATGATTGCTGATGCGGGGCTTTCATTTGCCGACGGAGTGAGTTATGTCGATATTCTGAACGAAATTCGGAAAAAATTGGAAGCCAACGACGCAACCCGACAAGTTCGCAATCAACTGAAAGAAACACTCAGACAAGTTCACAAAACACGGAAAAAAGCAGTTGCCGATCTCCGCAAAGCCAAACAAACGGAAACGGAATTATTACGTCAATTCAATGTGAAAACTCCGGAAGCGTTACGGGAATTACATCGCCGTCATCAAAAACACCGCCGGTTATTGCAACAGGAACAAGGGATTCAGCGTGAACTCGATGCGGCAATCGGTAATTTTTGTTCCGAATCGGTTATTGGTAATTTATTGGAGCCGCGTGTTACGCGAAAACTTCTCGAACAACAAGCCGCAACAGAAGAAGAATTGATCCGGCAACAAAATTCCGGTAATGAATCTTTTGAATATCAAAATGACACCATCACCGAACAACTCGAACATCTTGAAAAATTGCCGGAATTGGACGAATTATTAAAAGATGTAACAAAACGGATTGAAACAACATCCGCAAAATTGCATGACGAATTGGAGCAACGAGGACAACTCAGTGAACAACTCAAACGGATTGCCGACGATCAAACTGTTACCAAAAAGCAGCGTGAACTGGCAATTCTTGATGAAACAATTCGTTGCGCTATTTTGGATTGGCAAACTTATGCGGTTTGTGCGCGAATGCTTGACGAGATTCGTGCGACGTACGAACGGGAACGCCAACCGCGAACCTTAGCCGAAGCATCCGAACTTCTGAAACGATTAACGGACGGAAAATATCATCGGATATGGACTCCGCTTGGTGAGGAAACTCTTATGGTTGACGATACGGAAGGGAATACGTTTGATGTGGCGTGGCTTTCGCGCGGAACACGGGAACAATTATTTATTGCGATTCGGCTTGCGCTCACTTCGGCTTTTGCGCAACACGGTTCGATATTGCCGTTAATTCTGGATGATGTGTTGGTCAACTTCGATTCACGACGGGCGTTTGCGGCGGCGAAGGTGTTACTTGAATTTGCAAAATCCGGTCGCCAGATTTTCCTTTTTACATGTCATGAACATATTTGCCGAATATTTCAAAAACTGGATATTCCTGTACGAATACTTCCTGCGGTTGATGATCCGAGCAAGCCGTCAAAAGTATTGTTACCGCGTTCAATTTTGAAACGGCGTGAAGAAAAACGCCGCCGTGAAATTGAACGCCTTGCCGTTGAAAAGGCAAGACAAAAAGTGGAACAGGAAATTGCAGACCGTGAAGAATTTATCCGTCTGGATGCGTTACGAAAAGCCGAAGTACAACGCCTCATCCTTCAAATGCAACAACAAGCAACCGCCGAAAAAACCTTCGAAGCACAACAAAAACAAAATAATTCAGAAAATAAGTAACCTTTGTAAATTTCGTGTGAACAATTTCAAATATAACTGTCACTTTTATCAACAACGTCCACAGAGAACATAAATATTTGTAGATTTTTAATCCGCCGATTTTCGCAGAAAACAATCTGCGTTAATCTGCAAAACCTGCGTAATCTGCGGACTATTTGAAAAGTATTCGAACCGTTAATAAAATAGACCGTTATTTTCAAATCCTTTTTACTATTATTATTGTTATGAAAAATCTTATTACAGAAACAAAATCGGTTTTTTCAAAAAAATACGG
>JAITBS010000465.1 GCA_031283515.1 Planctomycetaceae bacterium | reverse complement strand
GGCGTAACCCTCTGCAAAACTTTCGGCGTAACCTTCTGCAAAACCTTCAGCTCTGAGTTCATCAAAAATCGTTGGTATCATATTAGGGGTCCTTTCCTGAAAAATGGGTTTTAATGACTTATGAACCGCTTCTGGTTCTAACCGTTTTTCGCGGGCGGCGTAAACTTTAGCGACCAAGTCAAGAATTTCTTTTGTCAAAACAATCTGTTGATTTTCATCGTCAATTTCCGCGAGCGGCAACATGGCTTGGTCGAACTCTTCTTCTAAACCTTCCGCCATTTTTTTCAAGATGCCCATCGTCACCCGTAAAATCGCACCACCGCGCAAATGTTCGATATTTTCCGCCGGTAAATCCACCATGTCATACTGAACCTCCGGTACCCATCCGAGTTGTTGTCCGTCTTTGTCTTTCGGTAACAAATCCGCCAACTTCTTATAAGGACGTTGTCGTGGTTTTTTACCGGTTCGCAGAACGATGAAGTAAACAGCCGACAACGGTTGTTTTGCCCGGATTTCCGACAACCAAATTGAAACCGCATAAGCAATCAAACGAATCGGCAAATTATTACGCAAACTACCGGTATGTTCAAACACGATGACTGCTTTGGTGTTTGTTCCGTTTTTGAGCGGGCAACGGAACACCAAATCCAGAATCCGTTCATCGCCCTTCCAACCAAAATAATGAGTCGGCGCAGAGGTTATTTTGGACAAATTTATGTTACGGACAAAGTCCGGATTCGCATAATTTTTCAAAAAATCAGCAAACACCGTCACCTGTCCGAAAATATTCTTAACGAAGGCATCGTAAATATTACCGGAACGTTTCTTTTGGTGTTGAGCCGATTTTTTATCCGCTTGAATAACCATCTCTCGATTTTATGTTAAAAATACAGTTTTTTAAAAATCCTGTCAATTCTGTTATTCCGTCCGTCAAAATCTGTGGATCTTGTCAAAAAACGCCAATCGAATTGTCAAGTGTGAGGGTGTATTATTGATTTTGAGTAATTTTCTCAATTTTGTCAAGTATTCGGTCTCTTCACATTGAGGATTGAAATATTATTTTACGTTGTTTTTATTTTGTGTTTATAGGAAATTGGAACAACAATTATCACAACCGGAATAATTGGGACGAATTATTTATCGTTTAAGTAAACGACTCGTTTTACTTCTTCCGGTGTTGTCAGACCTTTCCGTATTTTTTCTGCGCCGTCGGCGCGTAACGTTAATAAAGAACGGTCATTGAACAGATAATGAGATAAGGCATCTTCACTTTCTTTATTTCGTACCATTTCACGTACATTGCGGTCAACGGGGATCATTTCATACAAACCGAGACGTCCGGCATATCCGGTTTGGTTGCAAAGCGGACAACCGGCTGTTTTGGGAACCAACATTTCCGCATCATTATTCCAGCCGAAAAATTCGCGGTCAACAGTTGACGGCGGTTCCAGCCGCACGCAATGCGGACACGGACTTCGTACTAAACGTTGCGCAATAACGAGCCGCAACGCGGAATTGACCAGTTCCGGCACAACACCAAGATTCAATAACCGTGCAATAACTCCCACCGAATCATTGGCGTGCAATGTCGAAAGTACCAGATGTCCGGTCAACGAACTTTTAATGGCAATATCCGCAGTTTCCGCATCGCGGATTTCGCCAATCATAATAACATCAGGATCATGCCGTAACGTACTACGAAGCGCACGGTTAAAATCAATCCGTTCACTATCAATACGGATTTGATTAATTCCATCAAGCGGAATTTCAACCGGATCCTCAATACTTAATATATGTAACGTTCCGGGTTTTTTCAGATGACGAAGTGCGGCGTAAAGAGTGGTTGTTTTACCGCTTCCGGTGGGACCGGACAGCAGAATAACACCGTGCGAACTTTCCAGTGTATCGAGAAATAGTTGCAAATGTTGTTCGTTCATGCCGAGCATATCCAATTCGGCAAGTTCCGACAAGGTACTTTCCGTTGCCAAAATCCGAAGCGTCATTTTTTCGCCGTAAAGAGTGGGAACGGTTGCCACACGCATAGAAATTTCATCGTTACCAATCCACAAGGTCAATTGTCCGTCTTGCGGGATACGGTGTTCGGCGATATTGAGCCCCGACGAAACCTTAACAGCGGAAATCAACTCATTCATTCCAGCAAGCGGTAACGTTTGCTCCACACGTATCATCCCGTCAATACGTAACCGAATATAACCGTTATCACGTTCCGGATCGAAATGAATATCACTGGAACGCGATAACATGGCACGAAATACAATCTCTTCAAGCAATCCTAACGGTGTTCCATCCAATTCGCTAACCTGTTCAGGATAATATTTACGAATAAATACGGTAACAGATTCGGGAGTTTTGGGTTTTAGAACAATGACCGGTAATCCGACAAGATTTTCCAGTTGCGATAATACAAGGTAATCTTCGCCGTCTTCCATAACAACATACAGTTTTTCATCGGCAATCATTATTGGTAATACACCCAAACGACGTGCCATTGCCGGCGGAAGAATACGAAGCGCATCGCGACTCGAAACAACTCGTGAAAGATCAATAACATTTTTTTCCAAAGACATCATCTTATTGTTATTCGTGTATTGTTATTCGTGAAAGTACAGAATCAAACGGAATTGCAGTTGTAACGTTTCTGATTGGCGGTCATTGAAACTTTTTGTAACTGTTTCCGGCGCACCCAAATAAAATTGTGTTATTTTTGTCGGGTAAGGAAAGGTTTCCATTTGTTTCAAAAAATTGAGTATATCACTGAAATGTCCTTCGATTTTATAATTGAATTCTTCGGATTTCAGCGGCGGGTCTTCCGGTAATACCGTTGTTTCTTGTTTTGTTTTTTGTGAGTTATCGTTTGATTTTGGGGCGGATGTGTTTGTTTTGGCGGTTGAAGATGTTTTGGCGGCTGAGGTTGATTTTGTGGTTGACTTTGGTTGGGCGGTTGACTGGGTGGAAGACGCTCCGCCTAATAGGAGTATTAGTTTGTTTTTGGAAATCAAGGCTTCCAACTCGGAACGTACGGATTCTTTATTTTGTTGCGTAATTTTCGGACGTGATTGAGCAATACGTTCCATTTCCGTTTTTTTTTCGGCAGCGGTTTTTTCCCGTCCGATCATTTGTTCCTGAGCAATAATAATATCGTTATCGTCTTCAATAGCGGGCAACGGATTAGGCGGTTCACTTTTATCATATTTTGATTGAGCATCGGCAATAGTTACGGTAATGGGGTCTAACCAATATTTTCGTGCAGTGTACACAATAGCGATGGCAATTAAAATTCCCAAGACCGTCCGATGAAAAGTTTTGAGCCGTCCCCACACGGACGCAAAATCTTTATGCCAAAGCCGTAATTGTCGCCGTAATAATCGCCACATTATTTTATCAATAGATCGGAGGTTTTATGGTTTGGAACCGGACGGATAAACACGTAACACAAATCGTTGTTCATTGGAATCAGGAATTTTTTCCAATGTTTTCTGTTCGACCAAAGTATTATATTCATTCATTTTTTGGTTGAGTTTTGGTCTTAGTTTCAGAAATCCGTCCTGATACAAAGTGTAACCGGTCAACAGTAATTCATCGTCGGAGATTTGTTCAAATTCGGTCAATCTGGTATAGACCGGCATATTTTCATTTAATTCGATCAGAAGCGGGACAAGAACGGTAGGAAGAGGATTTTTTCGAGTCAGTAATTTGATGATCTTTTCGTTTTTGTTACGTTGGGCGTCAATAGCGGCGAGTTTATCGTTTAGTTTTTTTCGTTCGGAGCGTAATTTTTCCCATGCGGCGGTTTTGGCGTTAATGGAATTGAGGTCGGAGTTTAACTTGCAGTAAGAGATTAGGATGAAGAGTAGGGCGAAGACGACCGCGAAGACGAACAACCATGTTCCGACGTAGTATGGAGATCGTTCTTTTTCGGGCAGACCGGCAACAGCACCGCCTCCGGCGGGAACATTAGGTTCGGTTGTTGCGGCGATTTCGCGTGCGATTTCTTCGGCGATTTCCGACAAATTGGTGAGTGAGACGGGTGTTTCCGAATCAATAATGGAATGTACTTCTTCGAGTCGTTTTTCATCTATTCCGGACGCGTACCATATTTGAAGCGGAATTGATTTTTGTGTGTTAATTCGTCGGGCGACACTTTGTAGCCGTTCCGAAGATCGTTCTGTTTCCTGAACACGTTCATCCGGCGGAGTTCCGAAGGCGATTCCGCTGGTCATCATGGGCAATTGTTCGGTGGCGCCGACGGCGTAAAAACTGGTATCGCGTTTTAGTATCAGAAAACGGCTTTCGTCGTGCAATCGTGTGCCGACCGCCAACGCTGCCATTTCGAGAGCACCGCAACCGTCAAAACGTAAACCTACCGGCTGACATAATTTTTCGTACAATTCCAGTTGTGATAATTCAAAAGCGGCGACGTAAAGAGTTTCGTTTGTGCCGCCCATACGAAAAGTATCAGCGAATGCGGAGGCAACACGAAATGTTCCGAATTCTTGACCGGTGGTTTGGCTGAACAGTTGAGCGACAATTGTTTGTAATTCTTCGGGAGCGGCGTCGTAAGGGAGTTCGATATTGCTGTCGAGGTCGAGTTTCTGCACATTCTGCGGCAACACAATCCGAACTCGCCGTACTTTATTTGTTTCGGCAAATTCGAGGAGTTGGGGCGGAATTTGTCGGGGATTTTTGCCGGTGAAAGTGGTTTGAGCCAGAGTATGCCAAAACGATTTTCGATACGCAAACACATACGCATACCATTGGTAACCGTCGTGCAAAAAAACGGCTAACCGACTGTATTTTCCGTATGTCGAAAACAAAAACATG
>JAITBS010000462.1 GCA_031283515.1 Planctomycetaceae bacterium | reverse complement strand
GATTATCGCAACGAAGCAACAAAATTTAAGATGATGGATACATTGATGAGCAATGACCGCGATAAAGTGAGAATCAATTTCGTCGGTAACAAACCGGTTTTTCAGGTTTGGTCAAGCGGATGGGGAAACATACAGTTCGATTTTTAACGATTTCGTCGAACATCGGTCATTCACAACTTTCAAATTAAAATAGAGTACAACATTTAACCTTAACAAGGCAAAATATTGTACTCTATTTATTTGAAAACATTCGTTACCGTTTTTATTTCGATTGTCACAACAATTGTGAAAATTCTCACTGACTTCTAACTGACACTGCCGACCAATTCAGGTTTAACTATTTTTTGTTCATCTTTTGCCAGTTTGAGAATTTTATATTGTGAAGCGAGATTTTCTTTGGATTCTTCGGCAAGATCATCCAGCAACAATCCCTGAAAAATGAGTTGCTTTTTATCGCCCACCATTTTGACATCAACCGAAATAACTTCTTTACCGTTGAACTCTCCTTTGAGTAATTCTTCAGAAAGCGGATCTTCGATACTTCCTTCAATTGCCCTACGGAGCGGTCTGGCACCGAAATCAAGATTGCTTCCTTTCTTGATGAGATGTTGTTTGGCTTCGTCGGTCAGGAGGAGTTTGAGACCTTTTTCGTACAACCGATCACGAACTTTTTGGAGTTCCAATTCGATAACAGAGCACAAATCCTTTTCCGTCAAATGCCGGAACACAATAATATCATCACAACGCCCCACAAATTCAGGACGGAAAACACGTTCAATCTGTTCATGAACTCGCTCTTTCATACTGTCGTAAGAGGCATCATCTGCCGGTTTCTGGAAACCAAACGCCGACTCATTTTTGATTGCTTCCGCACCCGCATTGGTGGTCATAATAAGAATCGTGTTGCGGAAATCAATGTTCCTGCCGAAACTGTCTGTTAATCGTCCTTCTTCCATGATTTGTAACATCATGTTGAAAACATCGGTGTGTGCTTTTTCAATTTCATCCAATAACACCACCGAATAAGGACGACGCCGAATTTTCTCTGTCAATTGACCACCTTCTTCGTAACCGACATATCCCGGAGGAGCACCAATCAAACGGCTAACATTGTGTTTTTCCATATACTCGCTCATATCAATCTGAACCAGCGAGTCTTCATTGCCGAACATAAATTCCGCTAACGCCTTTGCCAGCAATGTCTTACCAACTCCAGTCGGTCCCGCAAAAATAAACGCTCCTGTTGGACGTTTGGGGTCTTTGAGACCACTCCGGCTTCGACGAACCGCTTTGGAAATCGCTTTAATTGCTTCGTCTTGGCTGATAACCCGTTTATGCAGTTCGGTTTCCATTTCCATAAGACGTTTGGTGTCTTCGACCGTCATGCGGGTCAACGGAATACCGGTCATTTTGGAAACAACTTCCGCTATCACCTGCTCGTCAACAAGCCCGACATTTTCCTTCATCTTTTCCAGTGCTTCCTTTTTCTTGCGGACAATACCGTCAATTTCGTCACGAAGAACCAACGCCTTTTCAAAGTTCTGATTACCGACTGCGGATTCTTTTTCTTTGCTCAATTTTTCAAGTTGTTCGTCCAATTCTTTGAGCGATGCGGGGGAAGTCATTGATTTGAGATGGATTCTCGCACCGGATTCGTCAATGACATCAATCGCTTTGTCCGGCAGACAACGCCCCGTAATATATCGAGTCGAAAGTTCAACTGCCGATTGAATCGCCTCATCTGTAATTTTAACATGATGATGCTTTTCGTAACGATCACGCAAACCTTTAAGAATTGCAATTGTTTCTTCCTGACTGGGCGGTTCGACCATGACGATTTGAAAACGGCGGTCTAAGGCACTGTCCTTTTCGATATATTTTCGATATTCATCTAAGGTTGTTGCCCCGATACACTGAATTTCACCGCGACTCAATGCCGGTTTCAAAACATTGGAAGCGTCAATTGCTCCTTCAGCACCGCCTGCACCGACTAAGGTATGGAGTTCGTCAACAAACAGAATAATTCGCCGGAACCGTTTAACTTCATTCATTAGGGCTTTGATACGCTCTTCGAACTGACCACGATATTTTGTTCCGGCAACCATCATTGCCAAATCAAGTGCCACGATTCGGTGATTTTGTAATAAATCCGGCACATGACCTTCGATAATCATTTGGGCAAGTCCTTCGGCAATCGCGGTTTTACCGACACCGGCTTCGCCGAGCAAAACCGGATTATTTTTTGTTCGGCGACTTAGAATTTGCATTGTTCGTTCGATTTCTTTATCGCGTCCGATAACCGGATCGAGTTTTTTTTGCCGTGCCAGTTCGGTCAGATCGCGTCCAAAACTATCAAGAGCCGGAGTTTTAGATTTACTGTTTCGTTGTGGGTGATCCTCCATTCCGATAGGATCAATTCCATGTCCAAAATCGCTTGGGTCAATTCCGTGACCTAAAAGATTCAAAACTTCACGCCGAACTTCATCCAATCTCAGACCGAGATTCATAAGAACCTGAGCAGCAACTCCTTCCTGTTCCCGAAGTAAACCAAGCAAAAGATGTTCTGTTCCGACGTAATTATGATTGAGGTTCCGTGCTTCTTCCATTGAATATTCGATAACTTTTTTAGCACGCGGAGTTTGCGGCAATCGTCCCATCGTAACAAGATCAGGACCGCTGCGAACCAGTTTTTCAACTTCGTGCCGAATCTTTCGAAGATCAATATCAAGATTTTTAAGGACATTAGCGGCGACTCCGCTTCCTTCTTTGATGAGACCGAGTAAAAGATGCTCAGTTCCGATATATTCATGATTGAACCGTTGAGCCTCTTGATTGGCAAGTTGCATTACTTTACGAGCCCTATCGGTAAATCGTTCGTATGGCATAATTTGATTGTCTGTTGGTTGTTTGAGCTGTGTTTTTTGCAATCGCCAAACAAATACAGCGATTTAATTTTTACTCATTGTACACCGAAAACGTTAATCCGCAAGGCGGAAAACTAAAGAACTATAAACTTTTCCTTCATTTGTTAAACTGATTATTCTGAAATTCACGTAAATATCTCAAAAATCAGCAAAAACAAAAATTCTCTTAAAAGATCAAAGACTTTTTATTATTACGTTTGTATTACCGGTTGTGTTTACAGTAATCGATCTGACAAAATAGAAATAGATTATATGTTTTAGGTAATCTATCAGTGGAATATTCGTCAATTTGTTTACCAATGGGATCCAAAGGTAGTCAACGTTTCGCCGAAACGTTTTAAACAATACGGCGTAGCCGACTTGCCCCTGTTGACGGACGGAAATGAAAAAACAATCGTTGCGACCGTGGGTTTATTGTTTAAAACCTTTCGGCGAAAGGTCGCCTACCTTGTAATTTTCAACTGTAAAATAAATTCAAAATTATTCCACCGATATATTACAATTTAACTAAATTAACAACCATCCTGCTAACACCAGAAAAAAATGTCGCAAATGGACGAGTTTATACCATAGAGCAGTTCATCAAGATGATTTGTGAAAAAACGATCTTTTTGTTCTGTAAGAGTGAAAAAATCGTTATTTTCAACCTTTTTCCCCCCGATTACGTATAAAAAGTTTACTGTTTCTTGTTTGGCATGACGCCGCAATGAATGTATTTCCGTAAAAACTGTGGTGAACAAAGGTGTTTTTCGATGCAGGACGCGATGAATAGGATACAATTATTTTCTATTGTTATATTAGGGTTATTTATTGGAATTTGGGGTTGCAATGTAAAACTCCAATCCATAACTTCGCCGGATGCTGTTTCTATTTTACCGAATAAAATCGCAACAAATAATACTGAAACGGCTTCGGTTTCTTTTCTTGATGACTATTCTCTGGGATTTGAAAGAGCTAAGCAGGAAATGAAGTTAGTGCTTATCTTCTTTACGATTCCCAATTCTGACGCATCGCAACGAATGATGGAAACAACATTTCACGATGAAGAAATCAAACGTCTTTCCAACCGGTTTGTCTGTATTCGGATTGATGGTTCCAAAGAGGCAGATTTTTGTAAATCGATTGGTATCAAGGGATATCCGACAGTTCTTTTTATGACACCACAAGGCGAAGAACTTCAACGCCTTACCGGAAAACTGACTCCAGATCAACTCGCACTCCCAATGCACGTCATGATTCAATCCGCCCAATCTACCGCCATTAAAACCAGTACCGTTATCAGAAAGTAACTGTCTATTCAGGTGAAGAAGAAAATAGGTAATTGTCCATTTTTATCAACAGAGTCCGCAAATTACATAGATTTTTGTAGATTTTTAGTCCGCAGATTACACAGATTTTCGCGGATGTTGATAGATTTTAATCCGTAGTTTTTGGGAGATTATTTGTAACTATTCAGCAGCATCATTCCACAAACACCTCATTTCAACAACAAAACAGCTTCATTACCGCATTAAAAAGAACAATAAGGTAATGAGATTGTTGTTTTTATTATCTTTTTGCTGCTGAGTTTGTTTTGTTGAGAAAATTAGGTGAAAATGAGGTTTAGACCGCCTACCATAAAAATAAGAGCCCGCTGAATAGATACGATTATTTTTGGAGAATTACGAAACAAAACGAAATACATTGATTCCTTTCAACAAACTTTTTTACAAATTCTGCGAAAATCTGCATAATCTGCGGACTATTTGAACGATATATTCGGACGATTAACAAGATGGACAGTTACAGAAAACGGACAATGAATAGTTACAAATTATTAGTTTTCTTTCAACCGGATTAGTGCGCTTTCACGGTGAGCGGTTAATCCTTCTTTGGTTGCGAGGATTTCAATATCCGGTGCCAATTGCGACAAACCGTTACGATTAAAAAACAGAATACTGTTTGCCCGTAAAAAATCGTTACAAGTCAAACCGCTGGCAAACCGTGCCGTTCCGCTTGTCGGTAAAACGTGTGACGGTCCCGCCGCGTAATCACCAACCGCTACCGGCGTGTTATTTCCAAGAAATACCGCTCCGGCACACGATATTTTATCCGCTAATTCTTCGGCATTTTCTGTTGCGATATGAAGATGTTCCGGTGCAATCTCGTCCGTAAATCGACATGCCTCGTCAGCATCTTTTGTAAGAATAACTGCACCGAATTCTTCAAGACTTTGTTGCGCTAATTTTCCACGCTCAACTTTGTTGAGTTGCTCTTCAATTGCCTGAACAGTTGCGTCCAGAACCGCGGCATCCCATCCAATTAAAATACTGGCTCCCGGCGAATGTTCCGCTTGAGCCAGAATATCGTACGCAGTGTACACCGGATTGGTTGAGGAATCGACAAGAACAACAACTTCACTTGGTCCGGCAATAGAATCAATATCAACTTCGCCATAAACAAACCGTTTCGCTAATGCAACAAAAAGATTACCGGGACCGACAATCTTATCTACTTTGGCGACTCCTTCAACACCGTAAGCCAATGCCGCAACTCCTTGTGCGCCACCCATTCGATAAACTTCTGTAATACCGAGTTCGTAACATGTTGCCAACATATCGGTATTGTAGGCACCGAATGCTGTGGGCGGAGCCATGATTGCGATTTCCTGAACTCCGGCAACCTGAGCAGGTACCGCCGTCATTAAAACAGTGGACGGATACGCTGCCGCTCCGCCGGGAACACAAACACCAACACGGCGCAACGGACGATATCGTTCCATAAGATAACCGTCCGGACGTTCCACACGAACATTTTTGTGCAAAATCGCTTGCTGAAATTCCCGAATATTGTTACGTACCCGTTTGACCGCATCAAGAAATGTTTTATCTGTTTTTTGTACTGCTGCCCGAAGCTCTTCCGGCGGAACACGAAGTTCTTCCGCTGTCAGGGAAACACGATCTATTTTGTTGCAATAATCAAGCAGCGGCGGCAAACCGTATTGCTCAATGTCTTGACAAATCCGCTGAACAACTTGAGCAGGCGTAAGAGGTTCGCCGAAAATTTCGAGTGTTCGTTGCCGGCTTGCGGCACTCACCACGTTACCACGCGGACTTAATTTCGTCCGCAAAAAACGCATCTTAGCAAGAACATCCTCATTGCGTGAATCAATCCGAAGTATTCGCATTTTCTAAAACAAATAAAATGGGTATTGTTATGGATCGGTTGTTGATACGAATTACATTTTCATTAACACAATTTCATTAACACAATCAATGTAACAATTATACTGGACAAAATAAAATTGTCAAGACTGCTATCTGTTTGTTTAGAAAAGATACGTCGTTTGGTAATATATTAGTGGAATTTTTGTTGAATTTGTTTACAGTTGGAAATTACAAGGTAGGCGACCTTTCGGCGAAACGTTGACTACCTTTGGAGTTCCACTGGAGTGAAAATCGAAAAACAAAAATTCCACTGATATATTACAAATAATATTATTCCACAAAATAGAAATGATAGGGAATAATCAAGATAATCAAGATAATCAAGATGACGATGAAATCACTATAAAATCGGCATTCGGATTATGGAAAGAGAGAAACATTACTGAAAAAACTTTAAGGAAAAAAACATGGAAACAAATAAAGCAGTAGGAAATGAAATAGGGTAAAATCATTTTATTTCAGAAAAAAGTTTGGTCTGCTCTTGCAAAACGGTTGAAAGTATCAGATAATCTTAACTATTAACTAATTATTAACTGTTAACTTTTTTTTTAACCAATTAACAAAATATGAATGAAAATTACGACATCGGTTTAATGGGTCTTGCCGTGATGGGACAGAATTTGGTTCTCAACATGGTTGATCATGGGTATAAGGTGGCGGTGTTTAACCGTACCGTTTCTAAGGTTGATGAGTTTGTCAATCAGCCGGAATGTAAGTCGAAAAGCGAGCATCTTGTCGGGACACACTCCTTGAAAGAACTCGTTTCAAAATTGAAACGTCCGCGAAAAGTAATGCTCATGATCCAATCAAAAGATGCGGTTCCAGCACCTGAAGTGGCGTTATATCCCAATGTTGCGGCAATTGACGCCGTAATCGAGGAACTCCTGACCTTGCTCGAACCCGGTGATGTGATCATCGACGGCGGGAATACCCATTTTCGTGACACAGAACGACGTACGAAATTTGTTGAAAGCAAAGGATTTTTGTACATCGGCACCGGAGTTTCCGGCGGTGAAGAAGGCGCACGAAAAGGTCCCAGTATGATGCCCGGCGGTTCTGAAAAAGCATGGGTTCTTGTCAAGGATATTTTTCAGTCCATCTCCGCAAAAGTCGGTACCCAAAAAGATATTCCGTGTTGCGAATGGGTGGGACCGCGAGGAGCGGGTCATTACGTCAAAATGGTTCACAACGGTATTGAGTATGGCGATATGCAGTTAATTTGTGAAGCCTACTGGATGCTCAAAAATGCTCTCCATTTCACCAATGAAGAAATTTATGAAACATTTTCCGAATGGAATAAAGGGGAACTGGACAGTTATCTGATTGATATTACCAAAGATATTTTCACGGTTAAGGATAAGGAAACAGGAAAATATCTTGTTGATTTGATTCTTGATACAGCCGGTGCGAAAGGAACCGGTAAATGGATGAGTCAACTCGCTCTTGATGTTGGCGCACCCAGCAGTCTTGTTACGGAAGCAGTTTACGCTCGGTGTATTTCGGCAATGAAAGACGCACGAGTTCGCGCATCGAAAATTCTAAACGGTCCCAGCGGAACCTATAAAGGGGACAAAAAAATATTTGCCGAACAAATTCGTAAAGCACTTTACGCTTCAAAAATTTGTTCCTACGCTCAAGGTTACGTTCAAATGCAGGCAGCAGGTAAGGAATATGACTGGCAGTTACAATATGGTCCGATAGCCATGCTTTGGCGCGGCGGTTGTATTATTCGTGCGGTATTTCTTGAACGGATTAAGGAAGCATTTGAAGCCAATCCCAAACTTGAAAATCTGTTACTTGCTCCGTATTTCAAGGACGTGGCGGAATCGGCTCAAGAGGCGTGGCGTCATGTGGTCAAGACGGCGATTGAATTGGGTATTCCGGTTCCGGCGTTTTCGACGGCGTTGTCGTATTATGATTCTTACCGTTCAGCGGTACTTCCGGCGAATTTGTTACAAGCACAACGCGATTACTTCGGTGCTCACACCTATCAAAGAACCGATAAACCCGCTGAAGGTCCCTTTCACACCGATTGGATTACCGAAAAACAATAAAACTCAATCCAGACTTCAACTATTTGAGTTTCAAATTGTAATTAAAGTAATATTGTAATATATCAGTGGAATATCCGTCAATTTGTTTACCAATGGACTCCAAAGGTAGCCAACGTTTCGCCGAAGAGTTTTCACCCACCGTTGGTCGGCGTACTCGCCGATTGGTGTTTGTTTACGGACGGAAATTAAAAACCAACCGTGTACAACACCATAACAAAAACAACTGTTGCGACCGTAGGTTTATTGTATTGTTCAAAACGTTTCGGCGAAAGGTCGCCTACCTTGTAATTTCCAACTGTAAACAAATTCAAAAATATTCCACTGATATATTACAAAATAAAATGTATTATTAGAAACTGCCAACAGGTTCACCATCGCTCACATCAGCCAAACGCGCAAGGACAAATTCTGTGTGGGTTGTGTTGGAACAAGCTTTAATACTGCCATCTCCAAACAGAAAATTACAAATTTCCGGATGAATCGAACCGAAACCGTAATCAAATACAGGATCATTGTTTGCGTACATGTCGCCAAATGCAAGATGGTAATAAGTATGAACACCACTGTTAGTACGCCGTAATGTCCTGCCACTACACGATGCGCCATATCCTTGAGAACGCAAATACGAGCAATCGCCGCTCTGTTGCCGGTTTTCACCGCACTTTCCTATTAAAGTTACAGGAATATGTTTTTCGCCGACGATAATTTGGTTACTTAAACCATCTACCCATCGGACAAATGCGTCACGTGGTCCCCACTTTCGCAAATTGACATTGGTATTACTAGAATAAGTATAGTAACCAGTATTGTTACCGTTTGGTGAACTATAAATCATTGTGGAACGAAAAGGCATTGCATTTTGCGGTTCCAAATTATAATCGAAAGCGGTTTCATACCAATCATTGCGACCAAGAGGAGAAAGACAAACTATCGCATAATCTCCTTGAGGTCCCATATAAAAATAATTATTTTCTGCTTGATATGTTCCGTTTGTGTCGCTGTTCGGAGTCATTTGGACACCGCCGCTTCTTCGGCTTGGACATCGATAAATTGAAACAGATGATAATGCATCTCGCGTTTCTTTTGTCCAACCTTTTGTGACAGCATTTCCAACCCATGCGTGATTATTGGCATAATACCATGAATCAGGGTAACCGGAAACATCTTCTTGAAAGATTGTCCAAAGGTTTTGCTGTTCTACGTACGGGTAGAGAAAACCGAAAAATGAGATGTAATCTGTGCTAGGAAATGTTGTGGGAGGAAGTCCTTCACGGGTGTCATGGAAATTATGAACACCAATTCCTATTTGCTTCAAGTGATTCGCACAAGACATCCGTCTTGCGGCTTCTCTCGCTGCTTGAACGGCAGGTAGCAACATGGCAATTAACACGCCGATAATCGCAATCACTACAAGTAATTCGACCAACGTAAATCCGCGAAAAAATCT
>JAITBS010000457.1 GCA_031283515.1 Planctomycetaceae bacterium | reverse complement strand
TCTGGTAATGAATTTACGTCCAAAGATTTATGGCATGAAGTTAAGCCGTTGGTTCGGTCTTATGAAACGGATGATGCGTGTTTGATTTTTGACGACACGATCATTCCCAAACCCTACATGGACGAAAATGACATAGTCTGTTGGCACTGGGATCACAGTCATGGGCGTAATGAGAAAGGTATCAACCTTTTAACGGCTTTTTACCACAGTCAACCGCTCGATGTTTCGGAGGCATTGCGTGTGCCGATTTCCTACGAGTGTGTCAAAAAGACGGTTCATTATTGTGATCTAAAAACACGCAAAGAAAAACGCCAAAGCGAGGTCAGCAAAAACGAAATGATGCGTTCTATGATTGCTCAAGCCGTGCAAAATCAACATCTTAAGTTTCGTTATGTTTTAGCCGATAGTTGGTTTTCTTCTTCGGACAATATGCTTTTCATCCATCGATTAGACAAGTATTTTCTGATGGATATGAAAAGTAATCGCTCATGCCAATTCGCGACGTCCGACCGCACGAAAGGTCAGTGGAACAGTTTAGACAAATTACCGCTTATTCCAGAACAACCCGTGAAAGTATGGCTGAAGGACTTGGAAATACAAGTTCTTTTATGCAAATTCGTCTTTACAAACAAGGACGGTTCTACGGGAGAGATGTATCTGGTCAGCAATAATTTGGAACTCTCTACGGAAGAATTCAAAACACTTTATAAAAAACGATGGAGTGTGGAGGAATATCACAAATCGCTTAAACAAAATGCGGCGTTAGCAAAATCGCCGGCAAGAACAGTGACCACGCAAGGGAATCATTTATTTGCTTCGTTGGTGGCGTATGTTAAATTGGAAAAGTTAAAGTTTGCTCACAAACTAAATCATTTTGCACTCAAAGCGAAAATATACTGGGCAGCTTCAAAAGCCGCATGGAGTGAACTAAAAAAAATAAAACTCGAAGCAAATGCGTAACATGAGTTATTTAAAATACGTTTTTAAAAGTTCCTTGTTGTATATTTTTTTATTTTAATTATAATTCACACTTTGTCTTAAAAAGACTTACGTAAATTTAAATACTTAGATAGCCAAATTTAGATTACCAAATGTTTAATTACAATGACACAAAACTACAAATCCTTTTTTACAATTGACGAGACCTACATGCCGATAATGCGACGGGAATGTTTGATCGCATCACCAGAAATGTGGCTCAATTTTTATCCGCATTCATCTTTTGTGGAATTTTTGCGGATATTGCTCAAACAAATGGACGGCGGAAAAAAATCTGTTTGGCTCACAGGTGCATTCGGAACTGGAAAAACCTTTGCTGCCCTCGTACTACAGAAACTTTTCAATGCCGACGACACTCTGATCAAACAATACTTTGAAAAACGCAAAGATCAATTTTCATCCGATACGCTTTATAACACACTCAAAAAGTTTCGTGAAGACAGAGTTCTTGCAATATTCGAAACCGGTAGCGATGCCGTTGGAGCAAAAGAACAGTTTCTTGTACGAATTGAATCAGCTGTCATCAAGGAATTACAAGAACGCAAATTGAAAATTCCCCCTAAAGGCGAACTCGATACCATCATTAAACGTGTTGAGGAAGAAGGTGAGAACTTTTTTAAAACACGAGATTCTATTCAAGACCAGTTACCAAATCTTACTCCGTTATACAAAACATTTTCCGACCTGAAAAAGGATTTGGAAAATGATGCCTTGCGAGATGGTTTGTTGAGCGATATATTGCGAGTGTTTCGGGAACGGAGAATCTTTTTGGAATTATCCTCACAATCACTCTTAATGTGGATTGAACAAGTATTGGAACAAAACAGTTTGAAAAAATTACTTTTCATTTGGGACGAATTTTCATCATACGTTGATCGTAATCGTAGCGAATTGAAAACACTTGAAGAGTTAGCGGAAGCAGCGCAAGACGGTAAATTTTATTTCATACCGATAACACACATGAAAATTGACGCTTATCTTGCATCCGGTTCAGAAAATGCTAAAAAAGCAAATGATCGTTTTGAATTTCGGACTTTGGAAATGCCCAATGATACCGCATTTCAACTTGCAGCAGATGCATTTCAGATCGTACCAACAATGAAAGAACAATGGGAAGAAGAACGAGCAACTCTATGGCACTGCGTCAAGGATGTTGTTGACATTCATTTCAAAAATGGAAGTGACGTATCGCCTGAATCGTTCAAAAAAATTCTGCCAATTCATCCGGTTGCAGCGTTTGTATTGAAATATCTTTCAACGTTTATCGGTTCAAATCAGAGGAGTTTGTTTGATTATCTCAAAGGGAACGATAACGGAATGGAATTTCAGGAATTTATTGAAGCCGGAGGACCATCCATACCAAATAAACAATATCTGACGGTTGATCATCTTTGGAAATATTTCATTGAGCGAGATGACTTGGGACTCATTCAGGAAGTGCGCGAAGTACGAATAGAATTTAATCGTCATCACAATCTGACCATAGAAGAACAGAGGGTTTTTCGTACCGTGTTGTTGTTTAGCTTGCTCAGTAAACTGTCGAAAGACGGTACTGAATTATTAGAACCGACTATTAAGAATATCGTTGAAAGTTTTAAAGGAGACTATTCAATACCGGGAGTCGACCAAGTCATCAATCAATTAAAAGAAAAACAGTGTTTCACTATTATAAATGGTCGTTGTGAGATGTTTCGTTCGAACGTCAACACTGTAGATTTGGAAACGGCAAAAGACAAACTTCGCTCTAAATTTAACACTTTAGTTCTTGGTGACACAACAAAAAACGCATTGGAATCGAAAATCAAGTCTTATAACATCAACTATAATCGGTTTGTGGTGCGAGTTAGTAGTGTTGATTCACTAACAGCAAATATTCCAAATCGGGAATTGTTTGCGCCTAATAGCGGTAATCAAATTCTTGTTCAGTTCATTTTGGCGAAAAACAATGAAGAACAACTACGTATTCCTGAGAAAATTAAGTCGCTCGCAAAACAATATGCCGATTATCGGATGGTTTTTTTGACAATGCCGTTGACTTTTTGTGATAACAATACAAATAATTGGGAGAAATACATCGAACAGTATGCACAGAAGGAACTCGTAACAGATAAGGCTAGTAAAGAAGTATATAATGATGCTATAGAACAAATTAACAAGGAATGGCAACAACGAATTGCTAACACTCAAATAATTTATGGTTACAAACCAACAGTAAACGGAGAAACGGAAAATAGAGAATTGACATGGAACACGTTGAAAGATTATCTGCTGAACTTTATCAAACAAACATTATCGGATTGTGTTGATGAATATAGTGGATACAGCCAGAATGCATTAGGAGCTCTAAAAGGATTACAACAATGGGCAAAGGCTGGCATCAATTTTCAAGGAATGGGACCAACTAACCAAGGTATCAATGCATTTAAACAAAAAGGCATTACAAGCGATCCCGCATGGTTTGATTCCAATCCACAACACCCATTAACGAAAATGCGGAATTTTTGTCTTGATAAACGTAAAAATACTGTCGGCAAAAATAATCCATGTTCATGTTCAATACGGAAAATTTACATTGATCTACAACGTCCCCCCTTTGGTTTGCAATGTGTACCGTATTCCGCTTTTGTTCTAGGATTTATTTTGAAAGAGTGGTTGCACGAAAACCTACAATGGACAAATGGGCAAATTACCAAACCATTAGACTTAGTTTCATTAGTGGAGATTATTGAACAAGTTGTCCAAGACGACGGACGGAATAAAATCAAAGATGAAAAATTGATTTGCCGATTATCGAAAGAAGAAAATGCGTTTGTTAAACATGCAAATGAAATGTTTGGTTTCGATGTGGATAAAAACGGTTCGGTTGAGAGTACTATCAATGCCATAAAAAGTTACATTTCAAAAGTTTCCAATAAAGTACCGTTATGGGTTTTGCCTGATTACATAGCCTCAAATAATCATCCTCTTGCGGGAGAACTGAGAACGGTAATTGAAAATCTCTGTTTGTCGTTCATCGCAAGTACAAGTAAAAAAAATACAGAAGAACGCATTAATTATATCACGAAAGTCGGAGAGTTACTCTTACAACACAAGGAATTAGCAAAGGAGTTTGAATCGTTTATTCAAGTTGACGCATTTGAAAATGCGTTTCGACTCTGGATTGATAACGTAGAACCATCTTTGAAACAACATGCTATAGAAGTTGGTGATATGGCTTCGCAATATACTCAAACACTGAAAGAAAAATGCGCGCAAGAATCAGGGTGGCTTTGGAATCAAACCGATTACAGTGATTTACTCTCTACGACAAAACGCGAATATGAAATTATTCGTTATGTTAAATTACTGATGGATTGTTCTTCTTTTCTCCCTTACAAAGAAGCTATTTCCCGATTACGTAATGCTGTTTTTAATAAGAATAAAGTCTCATGTAAACTTCTCGTTCAAAAATATCCAACGCTTGAGACTTTTTTTGAAGTTCTCGCAAAAGAAGATAACGACGATATTTCAGAATCGATTTTAAAGTGTTTGCAATCAGAGCTGGAAACAATTCGTAAGTTATTCATTGATACTTCAGCAAAACAGATTCAAATTGATTTACTTGCGGGATTTCTACAAGATGTACCGTCGGCAAAAGAAAGCCTTATTGAAATCTACGATTCGTTACCATCGGGATCACGTGAAAACGAAGACATTTATCTTAAAACGGTTCGCTTCAGGATTGGGGCATATTGGACAAATTCGTTGGCAGCGCAGATTCACCGTGTTTGGCAGGAAAAAACCAAAACAGAATCGCCCGATGATTGGAGTTCACAAAATAAACTTCCTTTATGGTTGTTGTTTGAAAATAAGGAAACCGCCACTGAAATTCAAAAGGTTATCAAAAAGTCTTCGGATTTTACATCGCAAAAATTAGAAACATTGTTAGCAACGATTAATCAATGGGAGACTTCGACAACAAGCGATTGCCAAAAACGGTTTCTTGATGAATGTGTTCCTTCAAAATATCACAAACTTGGAATTAACGCAACGGATTTGTGTAGTTTTCTTGAGCAACATTTGGGTAAACCGACTACTTGGCAATATCCCGATCTTACTACAGCGGTCGAAACATTTATTCGAGAACAGTATCAATTACAATTCAAAACACAAGTAGTTGAAAAAATTCGATCTCTTTCCGATAAAGACTTGAAAGACACTTTGATTTACTGTGTTGAAAATCCCGATGTAGGTTTGTTAATATTGGCGGAGGAATAAATGAAAACAACAATTGAACAATATACGGCAACGATCGGTAAACAACCCTTAAAGGCAGCACGAATATTAGTTGTTCCGAACTTTGATCTTGCGCAACAGTTAATCAATTTTTATACGGGGCAGAATTACAAAAAAATACATATTGCTGATTTGATTAACGATGATGAAAATTCTTTTCTACCGATGCCTAATGAGGTATTGGCACGATTAACAAATACACCAGTACCAGTACAAGTACCAATTCTTGTTGTCGGCTTGTTTGCGTATATTGTACTTCTTGCTGATAACCAACGTGCCATTGCGTTTGCAAAGTTACATGAAATACTGGACACTCAATTTCCAGCAGTGTTTATTCTCACGGAAACATGGCAAAATGAGTTATTGAAAATATTCGAAAATCCGCGTTATCAGTCTGGCAGACAACTTGTTTTCTTTGAGAGCGAACAGCAGCAAACGAAAAACCTTAAAATTATTCTTGTTGGTAAGGACTGGATCAAAATCAAACCACCGGTTTACTCTTCTTTCAAAGATTTTATGCAGAAGTTTGGTACCTTTCCTAATAAAGTTACTGATGAAAAAATTACAATTGCATTTCCATTTGATAGTAAACCGGTAGCAGGTTTGAATAGAAGTATTCAACAGATTCATTCACTTGTCGATTTTATGCGGGTGTTTCACGGTATTGACGATCAGTTGCCGGAATCAACGTTTCAATGGATTTTCGACAAAACGAAATCTTCAAACTTAAAAGCAGTTGAAACATTGCAAGAATTATTTTTTCCAGACAGTGTTACGAATTTAAGGCGGTTAGTCCTTCACCGTTTTAATATTGAAAATAATAATGACGCCAAAAATGCAATGATGTGGATGTTGCGCAAGTCTTCTCCACAGGAATCATATTTGTCTCATGTTTTAACGTTACCAAAAATATCAACAGATAATTTTCTCTATCTTTATGCCGTCGAAGCACCTGTTACTAATTTGCAAAACAAAGTATTCGCTGAAGAACGCAAAAAAGCATTAAAGGAACTCGATAAGAACCAAACAAATTCATTGATAAGCCAATTCATCGAACAAGTTAAAAATAAATCCTTAAACGAAGTTTTGCCATGGTTGAATAACGATACCAAAATAGAACATGGCGAATTAATACGCCGTATTAACGATGGAATTTATCCTGTTGTTCCAACTGAAATAATTAAAAAATATTCTGCATTGAAAGCGTATCTTTCCGACTATGATTTTGGTAATTCCGATTTGACTGATTACTTTAATCAATATCGTAGGCTGAAAATATTTAATATTGTTACAAAAGAATTTTGCCAATGTGTATTTGATATAAAATTCAATGATGTTCCTTCCAGAAGTGAACAGTTGAGACCATTGACTAAAGATACAAAAACCGCATTGCTCGTTGTTGATGCGTTAGGAGCAGAATATTTACCGTTTCTTGTTACTCAAGCAAAAGTAAACGGTTTGACTATCGAACGACATAATATTGTATCTGTTAATTTGCCGACTTCAACGGAATTTAACAAAATTGAATTTAACGGAACAGTTTTACCGGAAATTAAAACGCTTGATAATATTGTCCATTATGGAGTAAGAAAAAATGAACAAACAGAATATTATGAAAATATTGTCGAAGTATTGGACGAGATTTTGCCGCAAGTTTTCAGTGTTGTTGCAAAAAATATCAATAAGTATGATCACATTATTGTGACGGCAGACCACGGATCATCGCGTCTCGCAGTAATCGCTAACGAGTTAAAACTCGTAAAAAAATTAGATAAACCGTCCAGCGAAGAACCGGACGATTGGAGATATATTAAATGTCCCGAAGGTAAACATTGTCCGAATGAATTTATTGAAACGCTTGATGGACATTACTGGCTTGTGCGTGGCTATAACCGTTTACCGAAACAAGGTGGTAAACCACACGAAGTTCACGGCGGATACACGCCGGAAGAAACACTTGTACCGTTTATCGTGTTCAGCAAACATACAACAATATCCGACCACTCATCCGCGGTACAAACACAAACGAAACAACAAATCAAAGAGAAAGACGATTTCGATATTTAACAATGTATAACATTGAAAAACTCAGGAATGTATTTCCTGATACGACAGTTTATAAAGATCAAGACGTGATGGCAACTTTTCGTGCCGCCGCAGTGCCTTCTTTTTTGCGTGATTGGATTCTTAAACGTAAAGCAGGTGCGGATGGTCGTATTGATGACACCGAAGAGTTGAGTAAATATGTTGCCGATATTATTCCTCGCCGTGATCAAAAACTTACTCTCATTGATACTGCCCGTAATCGTGGTGAAACAAAAAAGTTTCTTGCGAAAGTTGATATTCAATTCAATATTAAGAATAATCATTATTCATTCGAATTGTCTGATCTTGAAATTACACACAAAGATACTCTTATTGAGGACTATGTTTGGAATCGTATTAAAGACGAAATTCTGCAAGAAGCTGGTGGTTGGGGGTTAATCAAACTCGGTTATTGTCCACCTGCAGATTCTTTTGACGATAAGGGACGTATTACACTGCTGGAATACAAAAATTTTTGTCCTTACGAAATTTCTCTTGATGCGTTTCGTGAAGCACGCAAACAATTCTCTATCGAAGAATGGATGGATATTTTGCTCGGAGCGATTGACTATAATCCTGATGGATACGCTGATTGGATCGAAAAACATACGCTCTTAACTCGGCTTTTACCGTTTATTGAACCGCGAGTAAATCTTATTGAACTTGCTCCCAAAGGTACCGGTAAATCATACCTGTTTGGTAATATCGGCAAACATGGTTGGCTTGTAAACGGCAAATTGACACGGGCAAAATTGTTTTATGATATAGCAAAGAAAAAACCCGGTTTGATTTCGTTTTATGATTTTATTGCAATGGACGAATTGCAATCTATCGAATTTGACGATAAAGAAATACAAGGATTACTCAAAAATTATGCAGAATCCGGTACGGTGAATTTTGGCGATGTCTCTGTTACAGGAACCGCCGGTATCATTCTTCTCGGCAATATTCCACGCGATCAAATGGATAGTTCGCAAAATATGTTTAGCTCGTTGCCGGAGATTTTTCAAGAGTCTGCACTCCTTGACCGTTTTCATGGTTTCATCCAAGGTAAATATATTCCACGAATGAGAGAAGAACTCAAAATCAAAAATTGGGCGTTAAACAGTGAATATTTCACAGAAATTATGCACTTATTACGCGAACAATCCGAATGTTTATGTTACCGAAGCGTTGTTGAAGAAATTGTGGAATATTCACCAAGTATTGATACCCGCGATAAAGAAGCTGTGTTACGTCTTTGCACGGCTTATCTCAAATTATTTTTTCCGCATTGGACAAAACCTGAATACGTTCAAGGTAACGAATTTCAAGCGTATTGTTTAAGACAC
>JAITBS010000455.1 GCA_031283515.1 Planctomycetaceae bacterium | reverse complement strand
AATGCCGTAATGCAGTTGTGTTGGATGCGATGCGGATTCATCGGATTTGTATTCACCGTGAACATTCACTTAATTCGTTCCGTGCTTTAATTTCCGGTTTGCGGAACGTTTCATTGTTCGCGTCATGATTGAGCGAAATAAAATGAGAAAGTAAAAATCTCAGCACCAACTCCCAATCCACGTCAACACATTGTTACATATCTTGGACAAAGCAAGGAATCACAGCGTCAAGGAATTAAACGTATCACTGAAAATAAAAATAAATCAGTTTCTTCTTGTTTTATAAAAAATCATCGAAGGTTCTTGAAAATGCTGATATTCAAAGTAAAATGTTGGAATGGATAAGATAACATCAGAAACTGATTTGATATCGCTTGGCAAGCGGCCTCTTCCGCATTCAACTTTTTTCGAATTGACCTTTGAAATGTTGATGTTGGCACAGGCATTTTTGCGTTCCATTTTGCCGGAGACACTCCTTGCACGGCTTGATATTGATCACCTGACTCTTGCCCCTAAAAAAATGTATGATGTGTGGTTCAAGGAGACACGGGCGGATGTTGTTTATCGGGTACCGATCAGGGATTCGATAACGTATATCGACTTTTTTATCATACTGGAACACAAAAGTTTCGATGACTTTTGGACGATACTTCAAGTGTTTTGTTATGCTGCTAGGATTTGCGAACGGGAATTCAGAACGGCAGAAGAGAAAGGATTGATCGATAAATCTTATCGATTACCGCCGGTTATCGTGATTATTATTCATCATGGCGAAACGCAGTTCACGGGCAGTATTGAATTGGACAAATTGTTCTACGATCTGCCGGAGATACAAGAACTTTTGCCCAAGATGAAGGCGATTCTTCTTGATCTGAGTGTGATGGACGAATCCGCAATTCCAAGTGATCCCAACGTCCCGGAATTGAAGGCTGTACTAATGATTTTAAAAGTCATTTTTAGTAAAGATGTTGGTGTTAAAGCAAAAGATGTTTTCGAGGAATTGAAGCCGTATTCGGACAATCCGAAATATCGTTATTTAATTCGATTGATTTGTATTTACTTGGCCAATAATGCCCAACACCTGAAAAACCAACCTGTTAAATTAGAACAAGTTATTCAAACTATTGTAGGAGAAAAAGATATGTCAACATTATATGAACTATGGACTAAGGAAGGCGAAGTAAAAGGCGAAGCAAAAGGGAAAGCTGAAGGCGAAGCAAAAGCAATTATCCGAATATTAACGCGTCGTTTGGAATTACCATCGCAGCCGCTTCAGCAAAAAATTAATTCGATTCGAGATATTAACAAACTAGACGAATTAACTGATTTTGCTTTAACATGCGTTTCGTTGGAAGAATTTACAACTGCTTTAAACTGAAAATCTCAAAGATGTTCTGTGGCGAAATTGTTCATAACCTGTTTTTAATAAGCAGGTTAGTATTGTTTCCCGTTCACACTGAACAGACCTAGTTTTTCCGTGTTTTTCAATGAACTGAAAGTTTCGTGTTTTTTTGCGGTTTCTAAGTCTGCTACTGATTCTAACTCTGATTCTGAACCTAAATCCGAATCTGTTGTTGCCAATTACACATTCTCGGTTCGGCACACGGAGTCGAATGTTTGATATTGAGGCGTGTTTTAATTTGTGGTTGATATACTCATTGTATTTTACAATTCTGTTTATCCCGTCAAAATCTGTGGATTTTATCAAAAAACGAAACAAAATTGTCAAGTGTGATGAGTAATTTATTGTACCAGCCAAAGAACAATTCCGTTTTGTTATTCAATGCAAACCTGGTACGGGATCATCAATTCAACCGCAAGACCTAAAATATTTAATGAATAAAATGTTTTTTCCGCCGCTTTGTTTGGGTCAGATTGAGATTTCGTTTCCTATTATTCAGGCGGCGTTAAGCGGTTACTCTGATGCGCCCATGCGTCATATTGCTCGACATTTTGGTGCGCAGTTTACACTTTGTGAAGTTATGCTTGATCAATTTGTGATTTCTGTTTCGAAACGGAAATCAAGGTTGTACTTTGCCGAATTTGACGAACATCCTGTCGGTGCTCAACTCATGGGTAGTCAACCGGAACAATTTGTTCGTGCGGCGGAACGATTGATTGATGAAGGATTTGATCTTATTGATTTAAATTTTGCGTGTCCTGTGAAAAAGGTTCTTGGACGCGGACGTGGTGGTTATCTATTGAGTAATCCACAAGCTGCTTTGAAAATTGTCGAAACCGTCCGCCGGAATATTCCCAATTCGATACCGTTGACGATTAAACTTCGTAAGGGTTTTGATCATTCTCAGGAAAGTCAGGAAAAATTTTTTGAAATTCTTGATGGTAGTATTGAACTTGGTGTTTGTGGTGTGACCATACATGGTCGAACGGTTTGCCAACGGTATGAAGGAACGAGTGATTGGGATTTTATTCAGAATGTTAAGCGGCGTTTGTGTGAACATGGACATTCGAAAATTGCCGTGATTGGAAGCGGAGATCTTTTCACTTCGGAAATTTGTTTACAACGGCTTAGAGAAAGCGGGGTGGATGGTCTTGCATTGGCGCGCGGAATCATTGGTAATCCTTGGCTTTTCCGTGATCTTGCGGCGTTGTTGCAGGGCTTTCCCAAACCGGAACCGCCAACACTTCATGAGCAATACGATGTTTTAATGAAACATTTTCGTCTTGCGGTTGAACTTTACGGCGAACACCGTGCTGCAACAACAATGCGTGCGTTTGGAATTAAATACAGCCTGTTACACCCTGAAACGGAAAAAGTTCGCCAAGCTTTTGTCAAAGTTAAAACGGCATCAGATTGGTACCGTGTACTTGAAATGTATGCCCTGAAAAAAGATATTTCATCGGGGAATATTGCGGAAAATTTTTCTTAACATTCATAGACGGGTTGGTAATTTAGGCAGATCGGCAAAATTTATAAGCGATTGTTACCTAACCGATTGACCGACCACACTCTAAACGTTAGGAATTTT
>JAITBS010000451.1 GCA_031283515.1 Planctomycetaceae bacterium | reverse complement strand
GTCATTACAGATACTAAAGAGTTTAACGAGAAACTTCATGCCTTGACACAAACAACAGAACACGAAGAAGAAATCCAAAAAATGTTACGGGACGTAACCCAAAAAGGGCAACATTTTATCACACGTGCTAAATTCAAAATATTTGATGTATTAACAGATGAGCAGATGGAAAAGTTACAGAATTTGATTGACAATCCTCCGGATTATGTCAAAACAATAATTGCCGAAATAAAGAAATTACGCGGTGAAAATACCGACTCAATGCCGGTGTATCTCAAGTCATGGAAACCAGGTGAACCAATTCCAGAAGAGTACAAAAAACATCGGGCTTCAAGAAAAATGTTTCCGGCAGAGGAAAAATAAAATATTTGTAACTTTCCCGCAAACAAACGCTGTAAACAAACATTGTGTGCAAACCAAAGATGCCTTATTTATTATTGAGGTGAACACCGAAATTATTTAGCGAAATGGATGTCGCGAAAAAAAATATTGTTCTGATAATAGGGATATTGTCTCTTTTTGCCGGTTGTTCTTTGACCGTACCTGTGGAGCGTTTGCATTTACCGGAAACGGCAGTTCTTCCTCCTAACACCGAAACACCCGATAATACCGAAACATTTATTGATCCGTTTTTAACCGCAATCTCCAACGAATTACCGTGTGATCCGTTTACGGAACATCTTGAACATCTTTCGTCAATCGTTCCGGTTTCTCATGTTGTTCCGCAAGGTGAACAGAAAACATTGGACTCGTTCACCGAAACAAAATCGGTTGTTGAAACAGAATCTGTTTCTGAAACAAAATCAGTTGCGGAAACAAAAACGATTGCGGAAACGGAATTAGTTGTCGAAACGGAAACGACTGCGGAAACAGAATTGGTTGCGGAAATTGAGTCCGAATTGTCAGAATCAGAATCAGAATCAGAATCAGAATCGGAAGTGGAATTGGTAACGGATGAGGAACAGGAACGGATTCTTTCCAAAGATATTTGGACGAAAAATATTGTGTTGGATTATTGGAAAGAAAACGGAATGAAAAATCCGTTTCCGAATCAAAATGAGTCGGTTCGGAAACGTCAAAATGAAATCAATCGGCTCAATATGTCCAACAAAGAAATTCAGAAACAAAAAAATTTCAATTACGAATATTCTTCCGGTTTACCATCGACGTGGCGTTGGTTTCATCAGGAAATGGAACACCTCATCCGTATTCCGTCCGAATTACGCGGCAATCCTGAAATATTTTTGCACGATAAAAAATATCAAGGATTATCTTTTCGGGTTTTGCGGGCGAACGCGGCGGTTTTAATGGGACGTGATGGTGATCCTTTGGTGGAAAAAGAGTTGATTGAAATCGTCAAGAATAAATCATTGAAAAACGAATTACGTTGTGCTGCTGCTGAAACATTGGGGAGATTACAAACGGTATCGCCTGATGTTTTGATTCCATTATTGGAACAATTCAAAGAGCGTGAAATTGAAACGACAAACAAACAAACGGGTCTTTCTGTTAAAAACATCGAACCGGGAATTCCGGCTTTGTGGTTGGAACTGCTTATCGCTTTAGCGGAACGGCTGGAACCTTGGGAACATCCGTGTTTTTTAGAACCGTTTTCCGCACGGAATTTTGAAATGCGTTGGCAAACCGCCAAACTTTGGCGTCAACATTCACCTCCCAAAAAACGAAATGGAAATTCGGTTGGCGGTCGGGAATTTCGGTTACCGGAAACTTATCTTGAATATGTGCGGCGTGAAACCAATCCGACTATTCGTACAGAAATGATCCGAACACTGGGACTTTGGAAAGAACCCGAAATCTGGACATTTGTTCAACGTGATTTGGATGGAGAAATGATGGTACGTCATGCCGCAATGACTGCGTTGGCGGAAGCGGGTTGTCAGGAATCGGTTCCGATGATTAAGCCCAAACTTCGTGATTCGGCGGCGTCTAATCGGGCGAAGGCGGTTGAGGCACTCCGAAAATTGGGTTGTTTTGAAGACGTGTTTTCAATGGTTGACGATCAGGATTCCAATGTTCGGATTGAAGTGGCGAAAGCGTTTGCTGATCGGTGTTCGCCTCAAACGGTTACGCTGGCAAGACGAATGATAAACGATTATTATGAAAAAGTCCGGCTGGCAACTCTAAACGCATTGGTTGATTGGCAACTTGAAGACAGCGGTTTGCTTCTATTGGACGCCGTGAAAAGTCAACACGTAACAACTCGTCAGCAAGCTCTTGAAATTCTTGCCAAACATGGAATTACGGTTAAAGAACTAAATCCGTTGGACTTACCGAAAAATCAAACGGAACAATATGAAAAGTTGGTTCGATGTTTTCACGAAGTCGTTGGTTCTGCGGAATTACATTCTCAAAATCGGCAAGACAACGAATTTTTTCTTTCCAAACCGGTTTATCCGAATGATTTGATTCTTGATGAGATTCGGTATTGCCTTAACGATTGGCAACGTACCAACTGTTCACCTGAAGAGCGGCAAGAAATCCGAAACCGGTTGATCAGTTTTGAGGAACAATTATTGCCGGCACTGAATTATTTGTACACATTTGAACGGCGAAAAATTCCAGAGTCATTGGATTCTGTTTTAGCCGAAACCAATCCGGTTTTTGAGTGGGTTATTCAACTTAAATCCAGTGATATCAATGAAAAGCGCAAAGCCGCTTCTGAACTGATTCGGTGGTCATCTGTTCGCGGTATGGACAAACTGACTCTTCGGCGGATTGACGATCAAGCCAATCATCAAACGGATTCTTTTGTTCTTGCTTCGCTTCTTGAAGTTATCAGAAAAAACGATTCTGAATTAGCCAAACGGCAGGCAACACGGTTACTCCAATCCGAATCGTTGAAACTCCGATGCTTAGCCTGTGAGATTTTTCAGGAATTTGGTAATGGTCATGATTTACCGAAACTGATTGAATTATTGTACGATCCGAACCGGAAGGTATTCCAAAGTTCACTCAATGCGGTACTTGCGGTGTTTGACAGGGTGGAATCTGATGATTTTGAAAAAGAGCGTACGGAAATTATAGAAAAACTCGAAACAAAATTACTGCAAAATGATATATGGCTTCAACTTGAAACGGCAATGGCGTTACATTGTTTGGGAGTTCCTGCTGGCGAAGAGACATTCCGGCGTTTAGCACTTTCCACTGATTCTCGAATTAGGTGTGAAGTTGCCCAAAAAATTGCGGAACTTGGTGATGATATTTTTATACCGATTTTGATTTATTTCCTTGATGATCGTAACAGCAGCGTTCGTCTGTCGGCGTTAACCGGACTTCCCAAAATAGTTGGAGAAGACATTGAAATTCTTGATTTTGGTCAATCTTATTCCCAAGAAACATCAATTACGCAACAAAAAATCGCCCGATGGAAAAAATGGGCAGATCAACCAAAACATCATGTCAAATAAGTAAGTCAGATTAACAATAACAATAACAATAACAATGAACAACAAAATAACGTAATATTTCAGTGGAATTTTTGTAAGCATTCAAGAAATAAAGCAACAATTAATCGCGAGCAATAAATTGTCTCAATAAATCACGGAATGCCTGAAAACTAGGCGATTGGTTGCTATCAACTGTCATGTATTGCCCGATGTTATCAGCCCACTGACATTTTTCGCGTCCAATTTGAGGATAACCGATTTCCGCTAAACGTTCTGAACCGCCGTGAAAAATCGCATCCGCCATGTATTCCCATGTTCCGCAGATTGAATCTTGTTGGTAACTCTTCAAAACAAATTCATTGACAAACGGATACGCACGACGAACCGCAACCGGATCACCAAGAAGCCACGCTTCAATTTCCTCAATAGCCAATCGCACCCCACCAACCAGAACCAAATTACTCATAGAAAAAAGAGATTCCAACTGATTATAGAATGCATTGAAATCACGGTAATCAAGATCAACCACAATAATCACAATACCATTTTTGTGCGATAATGATTTCCCATACGCTCTCAATTGAATTCTTAATGTCTGAAACAAAATTGTATCCCAAGGTAACGTCCTGGCAAGATGACGCGGCATCTTTGCCATTACCCGATGCTTTAGTTCCTGAATATTGATAATCCGATATTTGTTTGGTTTACCTTTGGGACCCAAAATTTTGGGAACAAGATGTTCTAACAACAATTTACCGGAAGCGTCTTCCACAAGTATTTCAAAATACACGGTAATTCAATTCTGTTAAATTTGTTTATTTTCCGACACGATATTTTTACACTTTAAATTCCATTCTTATTCCATAAAAGTTACAGAAAAATATTGCGGTATTAATGGAATAAAAAACCGTGAATCAATGTTGAAACAGTAACAAGAATAAGTCCGATAACAGTTTCTAAAGGGATCATTCGAAGCCGTTCACTAAGTGTCATACCAACCGAACCGCCCGTAACATGAAAAAACGAACCGTGTGGTAAATGATCCAAAACAGTTGCTCCCGCATGAATCATTGCCGCAGCTGCTAACGGTGTAACTCCTAATGTTATAATTAACGTGTCGTGAAATGTGGAAGAGGCAACTGCTGTTCCGGCGGTTGTTGAGGCGGTTGCTCCACTCATCAATATTCCCGAAATCGGTGCAAGCATGAAACCCGGTAAACCGGTTGTTGCTAAAAAATTCTGAAAAACATGTGTTAATGTTGATCCGCTGATAATTCCTGCAATCGTTCCGGTGGCAAGCAATAAAATGGCAACACCGGACATTCGGTTGAGTCCCGCCGTCATGTAATGCCCCAACAACCGGCTCTTCCGCATCGCCAAGCAACCAACAACCCCGCCAATCGGTAACGCAATCATGGGATCAAATTGGAAAAGATGCCAATGGAATATTTCCGAAACAGGTCGAAGTGCCAACAATAAAATTGCCGTTACAGGACCCAGTATTGCCGTTCCAAAAGACGGTAATTCCGTTTTTAATTCTGAAACGTTTAAATCCTTGTCCTTCTCTTCATGGAAATTACTAACCGGTTGCCGTTGAAACCGGCGTATTTGATTGGCAATTATAATTGTTGCGATAAATCCGATTATTGCCGGAACAAGATTGGCAGCCATAAGAGTCGGCAATTCGAGATTGAATTTTTCTGCTGCTGCAATTGTATTGGGATTGGGTGAAATAATGTTTCCAGCTTTCCCGCCGCCAATCATCGCAAACAAAACAGCAAACCGTGAATAACCGGCTTCCCGCGCCACCGCTAATGCTATCGGTGCCACCGTCAAAACAGCAATATCAACAAAAACACCAAACGCTGTTAAAAACATCGTCGCCATCGCCAACGATAACAAGGCTTGTTGCGAACCGAACCATTTAATAATTGTTTCCGCAATTCGTGATGTTGCACCGCTTTCAATCAAAATACCAACAAGAATACCGGCTGTTACAATTCGCATTGTAGCCGGAACCATACCTTGTGCTCCGCTAATCATCATTTTGATTGTCGTTTGAGGGTCGGCTCCGCCAAGTAAACCGCCAATAAACGCCCCAGCAATAAGACTGTATGTCGGCAAAACACGGAACACAATCAAAATAATCGCAACAAAAAGACCCAAAATCGCCCCCAATGCAGATACTTCCATTGTTGTCTTTCCAAAAAAAGTGTGTTCAAAAAAAAAAAAAGTGTCTCCAAAAAATGTTGCCGAATTACTTAATTTCAAACCACAGAGGACACTGAGAACGCAGAGAACATGTTAATTTGAATCAAAAACATAATTGTAATCTATCAGTGGAATATTTTTGAATTTGTTTACAGTTGGAAATTACAAGGTAGGCAACTGAAAGGTAGGTCGCCACGGTTGTTTTTGTTATTTATGTTTTATGCGATTGGTTTTTCATTTCCGTCCGTCAACAGGGTCAAGTTTACCTTTGGAGTCCATTGGTAAACAAATTGACGAATATTTCATTGATAGATTACAATTTTTAAAATATTCTCTCTGTGAACTCTGTATTCTCTGTGGTTAATAAAAAACGAGTTTTTAGAAGTTCCCTAATACAATATTGCTTGTTGATATCATTTGTGCAATTATATTACACATATATTACACATATATTACACAGACTAAAATTCTGCGACTATCTGCGTAATCTGCGGACTAAATATTTGCATTCTCTACGGACACTGTTGATAAAAGAAATTCGTTACAGATTGAGCGATGCCAGATAACGTTCGGCGTCCAATGCTGCCATACAACCAGAACCTGCTGCCGAAATTGCCTGACGGTAATAATCGTCGGCAACATCGCCGGCAGTGAATACTCCCGGCACACTCGTGTTGGTTCGAAACGGAATCGGTCTGACGATAAAACCTTTTTCAGTTAAAGTAAGTTTTCCTTTCAAAAATTCCGTATTGGGCGTGTGTCCGATGGCAACAAATAAACCGGAAACCGCCAATTCCGTAACAGGCTCATCAATGGTACTTTTGAGTAATATTCCTGTAACACCTTCTTTATCATTTCCCAAAATTTCTTCGGGAATACGGTTCCACAAAATTTTGATTGCCGGATGTTCCATTGCACGCTTGGCAACAATTTTTGATGCGCGTAATTGGTCGCGGCGGTGAATCAAATAAACGTTCGAAGTAAATTTGGTGAGATATTCCGCTTCCTCAACCGCAGCATCACCGCCGCCGACAACCGCAAGCGGTTTGTTACGGAAACGCGGCAATGCCCCATCACAAACCGCACAAGCACTCAATCCGCGATTCTTGAAACGGTTTTCAGATTCAAGACCAAGATAATTGGCAGAAGCACCTGTTGCAATAATAACCGTTTGAGTTTCATAAATATTGCCGTTTGAACCAATCAATTTGTACGGTAATCGGGAAAAATCGACATCGACAATATCGTCACTGACAACCCGAGTTCCGAAGAGAATAGATTGAGTACGAATCAACTCAACAAGTTCGGCTCCGGTAATACCGGTCAATTCGTTACTGCGCGGCGGCAACATACTTTTTCGCCCTTTGGGAATCGCCGAATCAATATAACCACTAAGATCACCCGGCGGAAAACCCGGAAAATTTTCGACTTCTGTTGTCAAGGCAAGTTGCCCCATCGGAAGACGGTTTTTCTCTTGATTTTCCTGAGTCACCGCTCCTTCAATGAGAAGCGGCGAAAGCGAAGCACGAGCAGCATAAATGGCCGCTGTCCAACCAGCAGGACCGCTTCCGATAATAATTGTTTTTTCCATGATTTTAAAGAGAGGAGTTATTTTGTGGTTCGTAATTCGTAAATTGCAGTTCGTAAATTGTGAATGCCCCAAGCACAATTAATCACATGCAACACAAACCCCAAATCACACAGTAAACAGTTGTAAAAAATTGAAACATTAAAGTTATGACTGACGAAAGTATAACTACCAATTTTATTATATTGTATTATGGTGCGGATTTCAACTTGCCGTAATACGCCGGTCAACAGTTTATTCCACCGTCTTCAACAAAGTCATAAAACAAAGGAATTATGAATCGTTTGTAAGCAGGAAAACAGGAATTTCCGCAAAGGCGAAAAATATCAGAATCGATAATCGTAACCAAAAGTTGCCGTAAATCCGCATTGACCGCCGGCTCGGTCGGCAAAGATATCGCCTGTCAAATTCATGAAAAGTGATTTGTTCCGAGTTTCGTTCAGATAATAATTTCCGCCGCCGCGAATCGAAACAATATTTTGTCCTAATGTTGTTCCATAAACAGTTGTTCCGCTTTTCACAGCCGGATAATAAACCTTGACACTTGGTAACGATTGACCGCCAATCAAGTTTGCGTAATCAATTCCCAGAAAAACTTCACCCAACGGCAAACGTTTTTCAACATCAATTCCGACACGAAAATAGAGTTGTGTCAGCGATGCGTTTGAATAGGTACGGTATTCACTGGACACTTTGTTTTCGACGGCACCCTGTTGACCGACATATTCAAGATCAAATCCGACATGAGGGCGAACCAGATACGTACCAAACAAAATCGGCCGCCCTAATTCAATATTTGTTTCAAAGGAATCGCCGCGATATTTTGCACGATAAGTGTATTTAGTATCGTTACGATAGGACGTGTAATTTTGAGTACCGCCGCCGAGATAACCTTTCAGTTCCCATAATCCGTAAATTCTTTTACCAAAATACAAGCCAAGAAAACCATCGGAAGCATCAATTTTATCGCGTCCGTTTTTCAATTGAGGAATCTCCACTCCAGCGGTAACTCCAAACGATAACCAATTCGCCGACAAGAATGAATAACCCACCTGAAGACCAAATGAATTAAGATGCCATGAATCATTCGTGTGATAACTGCTTTCAAATTCCGAAGTGCGTCCGTAAAAATTGCCCCAAATATGGCGAACCGATGACGAAGACTGTCCCCGAATTTGATTTTGACGTTGGAGAGAGATTGACCGAAGACCGAGATAACGTCCGTTTTGAAGTTCATTATCAATCTGTTCAAATGTACGTCGGGAAACTTTTCGTTGCGCTAAAACAATTCCCATTGCCACAGAATCGCTAAGCGGTCGCGGGTCACGCCGATGATAACCAATTACATTGACACGGTTGGGTGTGGAATAATCAAGCGTAAAATCATAGAATGGGCTTAACTCATTGTCAATAGATGCAAAACCGGTGTTGTCTTCGAGCATTCCGTAACGCAAAACCGTCCAACCGTCAATCATATCGGGATAATGTTCTTGTGCAGCGTCTTGTGCCGTAACAGGTTGGAAAATCGCACCGGATAAATTAACCGCTCCTCTGATATTCAAATAAGGCGAATCTTCTTCGCGAATGTCAAAGTTCCATTGATAAATCGCACCCGATTTGAAATTCACATCGTTATTGATAATTCCCGAACCCGTCAAAACCGCATCGGAATAAATTGTTACTTTTGACCGTGTTAATTCTCCGTCAACTTTGAATGTTCCTTCTTTGATTTGTGTTTCACCCCAATAATCGTTTTTTTCGGTTAATGTCAAAATTCCCGAACCGGTTTTGGTTAATCCGCCGCTACCGTTAAGGCGTGAAGTGATCGTTAAATCGTGAGGTGTGTCCAGAAGAAAGGACGAACCGTTTTCCGTCGTCATCGGAACAGAAAAATCATCGACAACTTGTAAATTCCGTAACGTTCCGCCTTCAAAAATGATTTGTCCGTTTCCAAGATTTTTTGTTTCGGAAAATTCCAAAATTCCCGTT
>JAITBS010000449.1 GCA_031283515.1 Planctomycetaceae bacterium | reverse complement strand
TTTCGGAAAATCACCGGAAAAACAGAAGGCGATTTTGAAGTTGCCCGAAAAGATTACCTTGCCGTTCAAGCCTACAACTGGAAAGGAATCCTCCAACCTCCGGCAATTTTCATTGCGGTTTTTTTCGTACTTTTCCTTCTTTTCGGCAAAAATCCCGATAAGGAAAAAGTAGTGAATAGTTAAAAGTGAAGTAATCTATCAGTGGAATTATTATTTTTCCCATTAGCCCCGATAGGGGCTAATGGGAAAACAAAAATTTCACGATATATTACCGAATTTCAATACAAGTTCTATTGTTGAAACGCAATTTGAAGAAAGGATATTGCTGAATATGAAAACCGAACACAAAATAGGTAGTTACAATTGATCTTGTACGGTGTATTTTCACAAAACAGGAATAAAAGCGGAATTGCCGAAGAGTTGCAGACTGTTATGTACCCGAACAAATAGATCAAACAGAACATTTGTGATATCTACGGGCGAAATATCAGAGGAATCTGTGGACTAATTTTATTTTTCCATTTCGTCGATATATCGGCGGAGACGTTCCAATTCACCGGTAATAGAACGAAGTTTCAACATGTTCTCCACTCGTTTAACTAATTCGAACTTGTTGACGGGTTTACTCAAATAATCGTCACAACCAGCATTAACCGCTCGCTCAATATCACCTAATTCACTCAATGCCGTTACCATAAGAATCATAATTCCCTTTGTTTTCGGATTATTTTTGAGTTGCTCACAAACTTCAAATCCGCTCAATTTGGGCATCATAATATCAAGCAAAATCAAATCAGGCGAAAATTTCATTACCATTTCAAGCGTCTCCGCCCCGTCAGCAGCTGTTTCGATCTGATAATCAAACTCCGCCAGATAAGCATCCAGAAGTTCTATATTTGCCAAATTATCGTCGGCAATCAAGATTTTGTGAGACATTATAAGATATCTTTAACCAAATTGGGCTTTGAAACGAAGATCATGCGCCTTCCCAAGCGCTTCTTCCGCCTGGTCACGGCGACCAGCTTCAAGACAGTAAGAACTAAGAATCGAAAAACCAAACGAATCATTCGGCTCCAACTCACAATATCTCTCCATATTATGAATCGCCGCATTAAGATCGCCTTGTTTTTTATAAATCGCCGCCAACGCATTGTAAGTAAGCGCAAAATCCGAAAATCCCTCTGTTAATTGCTTTAAAGCATTGATTGCTTCGGAGAGTTTGCCGGAGCGTTGAAGTTCAATACACGTATCGTAAGTCTCCATCGGAGTCATCGTCTCAATCTTTCGTTGTAAAAAATGAAAAAAATAAAACCCAAAAATGTATCCCCAAAAGCAATGTTATCAGTATAATATTTTTGAAAAACAAATCAATCGGTACTTATTATTCTCTTGCATTAAAATAATTAGGGATCATTATTGTTGACAACCGTTCGGTCAATTGATGATAATTATTCTGTTGTGATTTTATTTTGTAATTATTGGGTTGAGATTTTAGTCTTCAATTCCCAAGTGTTGAAATTTTCATAACCATAGGTCAAACGAAACGCAATCCATTGTCAACACCCTGCATGAATATCACCTGAACAATGAAACAAAACAATCCGAAGTAAACAGTTACAATTGATAATATTCGGACAAATTATTGATAAAAAAGGAACAATCGACAACACCGTTTATTCTTTTTACATAATTGCCGTGAATATTGCTTGCTTCTCCTTTCTTTTTGATTTATAAATAGCTACTTAAATTTTTATTATTCTGCTTTTTTCGGGAATTTGTGTTTGGAGTTGTATCACAAACGGCAATCCTATTGAAATAATACAAATATAAAAATAAACGAATCCCTCCATTTTATATCATTACCTATCCGTTTTTTCCTTCTCATGTCAAAACGCCGTAAATATCAAGATGTTAGCGAGTTGGTGTTTCCTGAACCGGTGCCCTTCAATCCTTCGCGAAAACAGGATCACTCCGAACATAATTCCCAACCTCTCTCACAAAATCACCAATCATTACCCGATATCCGCCGAATGATTCTCATACCGTTGCGAATTTTGGGTTCCCTCACGATGGGAATTATTATTCTTGTGATTGTTCTTCCATTGCTCGCCTGGGGAACTCTGATTGAGTCGGAATATGGCGCCGCTGTTACGCGTTTTACACTTTACGACAGTCCCTGGTTTGTTCTTCTTTGGGCAGGACTTGGGCTCAATATCTTTTGTGCTTTATTACTTCGGTTGCCTTGGAAGCGGTCGCATCTTTCTTTTATTATAGCGCATTGTGGTATCCTTGTGTTGCTTGCCGGCTGCTATTTAACATGGAGCGGCGGCGAAATTGCTCAGATTACGCTGCCCGAAGGAACCGTCGGAACGAAAGCAATGAAACCTGACCGGCAACATTTTACGATTCGCCCCATTTCGCAAAAAACATCAGCGAAACAAGACTTATTGGATATTCCTTTTGAACCGGGGCCATTCAGTTGGGATGATTACGATTCGGCAAATTGGAACCAGCAGAACCGGAAATATCGTGTTTCACTCGGTTGGGCAATGCAATGGGGACACCGTGACAAAGGCGAATTACGTGTACCAATCAAAAATGTTAAAATCGAAGTGTTGAATTACCTTGCCGGTTCGACAACCGAACCGGTTCCGCCATTGGAGTTGAGTATTCTTTGGAAAAAAACAATACAGACGACAAACGATTTTGGTGATGTTAAGGAAATTCCTCGTAATTGGGAACGGGTTCGTCTTGAAATCAAACCGCAGGAATATTTTGGTTCTGCGGAGATTCGCGGAACACAAACCGAAATGGCAGGCGGAGAAAGAGTTAATTACCGTACCGCCATTTCAATGACTGAAGTGAAAGCGTTTCAAAACAGTTTGCCCAATCAACTCAACACCGGAAGTTTGGGACACCTTGTTTTATATCACAACGAAAAAAATTATACGGTTGATGTTGAGCAACTTCTTCGTGAGACGGAAAATAATAGACGTTTCCGATTAGAGGGAAGTCCTCTTGAACTCGATAAGGTTCAATTCAATTCACGCGGTCCGATCATGACATTTACATTGATTACTGCCGATGGTGAAATTGATCGGATGACTTTATTTCCCGATAACCCCGAAATGAATATTCAAGCGCAACGAGTTGGAGTTTTCGGGTTCTATTGGCTCAACCCTGAAAAATTAGCCCAAAATTCCGATTACGCCGATCATCCGATTTTACAACGGATTAATCTGCCGCGTTTGGACATTTTGCAGGGAACTGATAAAAAATTGTATTATCGTTTTTGGAATGGTCGGACTATTATTTTGAACGGAGTGGTTCCAGACAGAAGCACCGGTAAAAAAGCACAGTTTTCGGTGGCGGAGAAAACTTCTGATGAGGCGGAAATTGTTGTGGAGCGTTTTGTTCCGCAAGATTTACCCGGATTACGAATTATTGCTTTACCGGTCGGCAAGGGACAGGAATCGGTTCGGCGTGTTCAACTGAGGGTTACGGCGGACGGCAGGGAAGACATGTTTTGGTTGCGGGCGGTGGAGAAGTCGGTTGTACCGCTTCCGCCCGAATGGGATCAGGTTCGGTATGTTCACGGCAACACACAGTCTCTTCAAATTCAATGGAATTACGATACGGTAGAACTGGGGTTTGGTATCTTCCTGAAAAAATTCGAAATGCGAACCGAACCAGGAACACGAATGTCATCCCATTATTCCAGTCTTGTGGATTTGGTCGAAATACGCAATCCGAAAAACCAACAGGATTTTTCACGTACTCCCAATGATTTTCGGGTTTATGAAGCGGGGCGGGACATTTTGATTTCCATGAACAATCCCAGTATTTTTAAAGGAACCGGAAAGAGTTACCGGATTTACCAGAGTTCCTACGCCGGACCCTATCATCCCGACAACCCCTGGTTTTACGAACTCTACAGCGGTAATATTTTTTCATGGGAAAAAACACCCCGTGAATCCTTGTATATGAGTACCCTGTCCATCAATGCCGACCCCGGACGCGGACTAAAATATCTCGGTTGTTTCCTGATTATTCTCGGCAGCATCTGGTTTACCTACCAGAAAAGAGAGAAAAAAATATTACCGTAGATTTGGGGGTGTCCGCAGATTTTTATTTTCAGTCCGCAGATTACGCAGATTATCGCAAATTGAGATTGTGAACTCACAAACCGAAATTGTGAACTCACAAACCGAGATTGTGAACTCACAAACTGAGATTGTGAACTCACAAACTGAGATTGTGAACTCACAA
>JAITBS010000403.1 GCA_031283515.1 Planctomycetaceae bacterium | reverse complement strand
AGTTACGAACCCAGTCCCGAAACTCTAACAGACGAAGAACGGCAACATGCCAATGGTTATTTTACCGGTGCCATCTTGGATTGTTTTCGTAACAGGGACAAGATAACATTATTCGGTTTGTCTGATCACATTACAGAATTTACGAAAGACAAGAGCAAGAATAAACAACATCCGGTCATCAATTTCCCGCAACAAATCGGAAGTTTCATTCTGTACCGCAAGCCAGTTACCCCTAATGTTGCTGTGCCTAATCCGGCTGTCCCAACTGCAAACGTTTCTCGTGCTGGAGTAGATCCAGTGATCATTGGCGGAGTTCCTGCCTATTATGCCAATACACAGTTGACCGGTTTTGTGCCGTTGAATGCTACGGCTGGCTTGCCAAAACCGCCGGGTGTTCCGCGTAATTACATGCCGGGTTTAGTGAGAGTAACATCTGACGGTCAAAATCACATGGTTTGGTTTGATCCGCAGAGAGCAGATGCCAAAGCGATTGAGGGTATAGCTGATAAATGGAAACAGCCTAAAGGCACGGATAATCAAGGCATTTATGAAGACCCTTCTTCTGCATTTAGAAAGCGTCAGCCGGATAAGCAGAACTACTTTGATGAAGTTAACGGACGTGAAAGCGTCAGACAGCCCTCTTCGCGTTTAGGATCACCAACTCCACCTCCAGCTCGTAAACCTACTGCTCCAGCAGGAACACCGAACGGTCTCAATAGTGATAATTCCTCATGGCTATTCTCACTGCCGCTTCCTAAACCGACGCCACCCAGCTACGGCGGAAGCACACCAGGCAGAGAACTTGGTGCTTACTAACTAATACCAGGGTGACATTTACTTTCTTCCGTAGTAAACATCTCTTGTAGCACGTAAAAAATATTGTTAAGATACTGGCATATATTTATGTGCTGTGGTTTATTATTTTAACACAATTCTAAAAAGGAGATTGCAATGAGCGGTAGGAGGATGTTGTGTGATATTGCACTAATTTTGTTTTTAAGCTTTGTGGTGTTTTGTTCGTGCCGGATTCTTTATGCGTTCCATTCTGCTTACGTTTGTTACTATTACCACGAGCAATGTCATACCTTCGTAATAGTGGACCCAGAGCCGGGGTGCGAGTATGTGGTTAAGCAAGAAGAAGAAAGGCGAAAGAACGTGCGCTGTAGAGGACGCTATAAACATACACTATCAAGCTTGTGGTATGCGTTTTTGTTTGAATAAAAAATGTTTCACGACGCTAAAGGCAGTTACTGTAAAAAGTAACTGCTTCTTTTTACTATTTATGCTTCTGTTTAACTATCACGAATCCAACATGCTAACTTTACAATTAAAAGGCATATTACTATAGGGTATCTCTAAAAATTCATTTTTTTTGGTACAGGTTGTTGAATTTTGTTTTTTTGTTAGGATAATGTAGCTTGTGTGTTGTTTTTTCCGAGCGTTGGTATTTACGTTTTGGCGTTGGTGTTAATTTTTTGTTTCCGCCGACATTTAATTCACTTAATTAGTATATATGACGCATTTTCATACGATTCCTTTGTTGGCAGGAATTTTTTTATACTCTTTGCATTTATTTTTTTAAGTTAAAATTTACTTGTCTGATTGATCGAGAAATAAAAGTTTTTTTCAAGAGTGTGTATAATGGAACAAAATAAAGAACAAATTGAATCTGTATTGTGTGGACGGTGCCACCGGAAAACAAATCATAAGATTTTATTTTCTGAGCAGCAAGATTACGGCAACGATGAAATAGTAGGAACATATAAATATCAGGTGATACAATGTCAAGGTTGTGATACAATTTCTTTCCGGAAACTTGAATCAAACTCGGAAAATTATGCCCCTGAAACAGGAGAACCTGATGTATTTGAAACTCTCTATCCAGAGCGAATAGAAGAGAAAAACGCAACTAACATAATAGAATGGCGTTCGTATAATGAATTACCGCCAAAAGTTAATGGTTTATATGAAGAAACTACCAGATGCTTTTCTCAAGGTTTCAGAATCCTTTGTGCTGCGGGAATTAGGGCAATAGTTGAGGCTGTTTGCCAAGATAAAAACATCAAAAAAGGAACTGTAACGATAAAAGACAAATCTGGAAAAACAAAAACGAAGATAAGCTCAAATCTAGAAGGAAAAATTAACAATTTAGCGGAAAACGATATTTTAACTAAAAGTAATGCTGATATTTTACATTCTCTTCGTTATCTTGGAAATGAAGCTCTTCATGAATTAGAAGTTCCATCAACAGAAGAATTATCATTAGCCTTAGGGATAATAATACATATACTCGATGATATTTACAAATTTCCATTGCAAAAAAAAGCTTTAAAAAATGTCAGAGATAAAGCAGGGAAAAAAACATAATCAATAGTAATATTTCAGTGTGTTTTTTTTGAATGCGTAGGAATATCGAACAAAAAACATCATTTTCGTCCTAATTTTCATAACAAAAACAACCTCAGTAGCAAAAAGGTCAAAAAATATCCTAACCTCATTACCTCATTTATTCTTTTTAATGAGGTTGGTTGGGGGGAAATCAATAGGCTACTGAGGTTGTTTAGTAAGAAAAATTAGGTTGAAAATGAGGTTGGTTTTGTATCATCAAGATGATCCTAAAAGAGGTAGGCGATCCTTTCGCCGAAAGGTCACGCCGGTTGAGTATTTATTGACACCAACAGGCAAAGTTCCTCCATAAAGATTTTGTTATTGATATCGACACACAATAGGAGAGGCAAACCTTCTGGTATCGAGTAAACATCAACCGGTGCGACCCTTCAGCGAAGGGATCGCCTACCTTTCAATTGCCTTCGTTGACTTGCCTGTAATTGCCCCAAAATCCAAAACAATCAGAATTTTTAATTTTTTTTATTTTTCCGTCAATTTTTTGATTTTGATTCGTTGTTAATAATAGAGAGTAATTCACAAAATATTTTTTATAGAAAAGGAATAAATAATGAAATGGTTTTTTCTTGTTACAGTGTTTATTTTGATAACGGACATTTTGTTCAGTGTTTCCGTAAATGCTCAACAATCGCCGCCGGTTGTGGTTGGTACAAATTGGAAAATCGGTACACAATGGGCAGTACAAGCCCAAAATTTGCAAACACAAAATGCCACTCCACCGCAACAACAGCAAGCACCCATCGTTTGGATTTTCACCGTTCAAGGGCAAACGAAAATCCAAGACCGTGATTGTTACCAAGTACAAATTCGTTGCCGTGAAGCAGCAGAACAACAACCACAAATCACGATTTACATTGACAAGCAAACTGGTATGCTCGTAAAAACACAATCGCAACAAATTGTGCAAGGGCAATGGCAAACCCAAACGGATTCTTATCGGGTTCCGCAAGGAAAAGCCGCCGCGGTTCTCGGTACAATCCCGTGTTTGCCGCTTGATGTACCGCTGTTTTCTGTTACACAAGACGGCAGTAAAGCACTCGGTGATACCGAAATGGTTTACGAAATTGTATCGGGTAATAACGATAACGCAAAATCATTGGACGAATTTGGTTTTACTTATAAAGTGAAACAGTCTATCAAACGTGTTACACCGGAAGGAGCAAAATCACTTGGTAACGATGCGAAAACATTGGGTGACGACGCCGTCGAAGTTGAATTGCAAAGCGGCAAGCAAATAATTAAACAGGTTTGGACAAGTTCTTCTCCATGGGCGGTTTACAGTAACAACGGAACAAGTGAAGCCCGATTAATCAAACACGAAATCCCAAACCAATAAAGGAGACAAACGATGAAATATAGTAACTTTTTGTCGGCGATTGTCGTTTTGTCTTTGAGTATATTCCTATTGGTTTTTCTCTCGACAACAATTAATGCAGCCGAAGAGGTTGGACGTACAACACACCATGTCTGGTCCGGCTTTTGGTGGCAAACAAAAAACGCTTCGATTCAAATACCGCTCGCTAAATACGACAAGTTGACCGGAACAAAAGCAGTTTCATGGGAAAAAGCCAATCGTCCGGCAAATCCTTCGCTTCCTAATTGGGACGGACTTTGTCATGGTTGGTCGGCTTCTGCTGTTCTGGAAATGGAACCGCGAAAAACAATTCAACATACTTCAACGACGCTTTATGTCGGTGACCAAAAAGGTTGGTTGGCAGTTGCCCACGCAAACGATGCGGCAAACTTTTACGGTGACCGTTATGGCGACGGAATCGGTTCCGAAGACCCGCAAGATTTACCGCCCGATATTGTTTGGCAAATTCTCCGACGTTACATTAAAGAGCAAAAAACTCCGCTCGTTTTCGACCTTGATGCCGGCGAAGCGATTTGGAACTATCCGTGTTACGCTTATCGGGTAAGACACCAACCAACAAACATGGATAACAAGATTCATACAGGAACACTCGAATTGTGGTTTGCCGATAATAATGTGCCGCAAAATTTTGTCGGACTGAAAGAAATCTACCAAAAGTATGATTTCCAAGTTGAAATGGCAGACAATTCGATTGTGATGGGAACAGGACAATGGCTCGGCGATAGTGTAACGAATCATCCTGATTTTGCGTGGTTTCCCTACGTTGTCCGTAGCGGCAATCCCGAAGTAAAATACGAAACGGTTTGTAAATTACTTGGACGGCAAACGACAATTCCGCCTCGTCCCATTAACATTGCCAATCCCCTGACAACACCAACAACACCCAATACTCCAACAAATCCGGCAACACCGATAAATCCGTTACCAGAACAGTTTCCGGAAAACATGTTGACGTTACAAGAATTATTCGCCTTACTCGAAGGCAAATCTTCTTCATGGGATTTCGATCTTCGTTGCGCACATTTTGACGGAAAATATACCGAAGGCGAATTGTTGACTGTCAAAGGTATTTCAGCAAAAAATGGTTATCTTTATTTGTTCGGAACTTCGCCTGATGGTGAACTTGCCGTGTTGTATCCGCAATCAGTCGATAACAATAAAATTGAAGCAAAAAAAGAGTTCTTGATTCCGTCACAAGATTCGCCGTATAACTGGGAAATAACCATTCCGGCAGGCGGACAATACACGATTCGCGGTGTTATAACAGAAAAACCAATGCATTTCTCTGGAGAATATGTTGTTCAACATCAAATTCAACAGCAGCAGACACAACAACAAACGATTCCGATTTCGGAGTTACAACAACGGGTGATACCGACGGAACTGCAGTTGATTCAACAACAACGTCAAACACAAAGCAAAGGATTACGTCAATCGGCAGTCTCGAAGATTGAATCGTTCTCACAAGATGAGGTACAAATTTTTGTAATCCCTGCCGAAAAACATCCGAAGAAAAAACCGCAGCAAAATCAACAACAACAAATTATCCAACAGCAAAGTCAACAACAGAAATAAGCTGTTTTTTGTTACGAATTATTCCTTTAACCTTAATTATGATTATGAAAATATTATTAATTCCTTTCATTTTTATTTACGTTCTCGTATTAACGTCGTTGTGCTTTGCACAAACAACACGGTCAATTCGGATCGTTGAGAAGGTACAAAATGACAATGCTCGTTTTGTCGTCCAAGTTGATGTCGATAAGAAAGACCGTGTTTACAAAGAGAGCGACAAACTCATTGTTTCCGTCAAGAGCAGCGATGACGGGTATCTTTACCTCGTTCATCTCAATTCGAATGGTAAAGACACGATGCTTATTCCGAATAAGTATCAAAAAGAGAATAAGATTAGTGCAGGTCAAATCATTTCTTATCCTGCTTCGGATGCCGCTTTTGATTTTGTCATTGAGGGACCCGATTTTGGCGAAGAAACCATCATTGCAGTCGTTTCAAAAGAACCGTTAACACTGACAGACCAAGATAAGATGATTCGGGAATCCGCTACAGAAATGTTGGAAAGTGAGTCGGATGCTCTTTGGAATAAATTAGAACAAGCAAAAAACACCAATGTTCGTAGAAGAGAAACGACATACGCAAGCGATTCTGTTACGTACAATACTTGCAACAAAAACATAAATGTTACTCGACCTAATAAACCGAAACGTTATGCTGTAGTGGTCGCTGTACCGAAATACAAATATTTTTCCGAAAGATCTCAATTACCCGGATGCCAAAATGACGGAATGTTAATGGCGAAATTGTTTGTCGAAGAAATGGGAGTGGCAAAGGATAATTGCTTTATCTTGTCCGGTACAAATTCAACAAAAGCCGAAATCGAAAAAATCTTCAAACAATTATTACGTCCAAGAGTACAACGTGACGATATCGTTTTTATCTATTGGACGGGACACGGTGAGAAAATGTCTGGAACTGAAGGCAGACAACACGATTACTTTCTCGTTCCGTATGACTTTAACCCCAATGACCCACGCAACACTGCGATTATGGAAACACCGTTCGGACAATGGGTCAATCTATTAAAATGCAAAGTTCTGATCATTCTTGATACTTGTTTCAGTGCAGGAATGACCAATCAAAAATCGTTGCGAGAAAATGCGCAAAAACAGGCAGAGCTCGATTTTGAGTTCGGCTCTTGGTTCACTGACAACGCCAAAGCGTTAGGACAAAAAGATATGGCGGTTATATGTTCTTCGTCGAAAGACCAATCATCGTGGTTTACTGAAGATAGGACAATAAGTATTATGACAAAGTATTTTATCGAAGTGGTCAAAAACAGTAACGCAAAAACACACAAGGATATTGTTCCTCAAATCAAAAACAAAGTTCAACGTGAAGCAAATGAAGTGTATCGTCAAACCCAAATAATAAAGATTCAAGACGAACTCTATCCTGGGTTACCGTTGAAACCATAACCTTTGTTTTCAAGATTTAATAGTTGTGTAATTTATAGATGTTCCATCTAACTTTTGTTACTATTGATGGTAAAATTTTGTCTAGTGTTCACAGGTGGTTATTAATTTAGGTAAATTGTTCTAGGCAAAATCTATCAATGTTTATCATTGGCAGGTTTGCTGAACAAACAATGTCGTGGAAAAACAGTGCTCAAAAAATGTGTCCGTTTTTAAAATTCCAGATCACTGTTGAAATTTGATCTATTTTAATAACCAGCCAGTGAGCACTAGAAAAATTTTTTATCTTGTCGAGCATTTAGAAAAACAGTAGAATGGTTGGTTGGGGAGGATTCCCGTTTTGTATAGTTTATTTTGCTTGAAAACTAGGGTATTTGATTTTTGTTGTCGGCGTTCAATTTGTCGGCGGTTAAATCAGGGGTGTCCCATTGCCAAAATCTGCCGTGGTTTTTTAACCGCATCTTGTAAACCTCGTTGAGAGTTTTCTCCCATTACTCACTCAAAAGTTGATTTCGTAATTGCAACATCTTTTCCGCATTCTCACGCGTCCAAAATGTCCCATTGCTTTTCATCCGCAAATTGACAACTCGTCGAACCGTACTCTCAATCGCCCCACTGCCACACGGTAAACCATTCGCTCGAAACTTCTCATACGACAAACGACCAGACTCGCCCAAAGCCAATGATATATGATGCGAACCATGCCAAAAATCTAAAACAAAAATACATTCTCCATATGTAACGATAACTCTTGTACCAACCAAGAAAATTGTTCCCAAATCCAAACAGCGTCATCCGCAACAAACGTAACACTCGACGCCCCTGAAACTCCAAGATAAAACAACCACATCGCCAAAAGTTGTGCCGTGTGATCCGGTCTCTGAAACGTGCCGTCAATCCAGACTTCGGAATCTTTGGTTTTCTCGCCGTTCTCATTCACCGTATAAATAATGAACCATTTCGGTTCACGCCACTCGGCGTCAAACTTCGGAAGCTTGCACTTAACGGGTGGAACTGCCTGATGGTGATTATGAAATTTTTGTTTTAACCTCATCGCTCTTTTGGAAAGATTGCCGTAACCGGAATATTCGGATGCTCTCGATTCGTCCCGATATGGAAATTTCATCACTTCCGGTAATTTATAATTTACGTTCTTCAATTTCACAAGGAACGACGAGGATCGAATGGTCGGCAAGT
>JAITBS010000356.1 GCA_031283515.1 Planctomycetaceae bacterium | reverse complement strand
GGAGAGTTTATTACGATTTATTACAACGATAAAAGTATTTACATTTTTGTTTTGTCAGCGAAGTGATGTTGATTAAAACCGGATATCCAACCACAGAGAACTTAGAGTTCAGAAATAGCAACATATAGTTGAGAGCGAATAATGTCGCCTGCGGAATTATTATTGTTGCGGTAAAAATCCGATTGTGACACTCTCCACTCTCCATTATTTACGCTCGACTAATATGTTACTGATCTGAATACACGACAATATTTTTGATTTCCAAAGTACATTTTGTGTAACTTTTCAGCGAAATTTTTATTTTTTCTTCTTAACCCCGCAAGGGATGTGATTATGTATAACCGTAGATAAAACGAAGCGCAACTTACGGTTATGGATAATGACCCACATGGCGGGGTTAAGATCGAAAAACAAAAATATTCCACTGATATATTACTGGACTCTTTTATTTTTCCAATGAGAACTGGAATTGATTCTTTTTCTTTTCGACGTTTGCGGTCAAGCCGGATTTTGTGGGGTCGTTATATTTTAAGGGAATCAGGCTTTCAAAAACAGGAATTTTTTCTGTTCCGCCGGCGTTTTTTTCTTCACGAAATGAGGACGGCTCCTCTTTATCGCGTGAAACGCTTACCCGATATTCTCCGGCAACCGCTCCGGCATCTTTAATTCCGCCGCGAAGCGAGGTCAACCGAAAAATTCCTTGTTCGTTTGTTGTTCCGCTTGCGGCAATACCGGAGTCATTGACCGGATGAAACACGACCAAACATTTTGACAACGGTTGCCCGTCAAACGTAATGTTTCCTTCAACAAATTCCGTTCTTGGTCCGTCGTTTTTCGCACAACCGGCGAAACAGAATACTATAAACAAACAGTAGAGTACAAAAATTTTTGTTTTCATAGTTAATAATTGTAAAAGTTAAAAGTAATAAGTAAAAATTAAAAATGAGTAATGATTCGTAAAGGGGAATTATTGACTGTTTGGTCGGTAAATCGTTTGCGAATCTCTCGTCTTCCCGTCGCAGAGTCTCCACTCCTCCCGTCGTAAAGTCTCTACTCCTCCCGTCGCAGAGCCTCTACTCCTCACGTCGTCGAGGCTCTACTCCTCCAGTTGTCGAGGTTATGCGTCATGACGGCTTGCCTTCCTCTCCAACCTTTAACGGTAACTCGTACACGATTGTGCGCGGATGCATCAGCAACACTGAACCGGAATATCGTGTGATGACTTTCAGTGTGTACACACCGTCAGACATGTACATCGGAACACGGCAAAGAATTTTTTTCGGGTTATTTTCCGTGATTGGATAATCGAGGGGAATTTCCATGTTCCCATTGTACACAAAGAAAACACCCAATGTTTCATCGTTATCGGGGGCAATTTTGATTTTCTCCCCTTCAATAATGATATCGCCGCCGGGTGAAATGGTTCCGTCGGTTTTGTGGGTCAACACATCGGTTACAAGACCGATAACAGCACCGCCGTCAGCTTTCTTGCCCAGTAATTCCACACCGACCTCTTCAAGAGCTTTCCGCAATTCGGCGGTCGGGAAAGCGTCCACTGTAACTTTATGCTCTTTGGGATCGTACACAGGGTCAGAACCAATCCAAGTACCGGTTATACGCGGAGCAAGATGAATATTACCGTCCTGCACCGACGAACCGCCAAGAATCGTGTCGCGAACCACTGCGTCACGCTCATTGAGAATACTCAAAATGGTTTCGTAACGGAGTTCGCTTCGTTCTTTCACAATGTGTTGGGCAATATCTTCATTGCGTAACGTGTTCCCGACGGTGGATATTTCGGCGATGTAGTCGTTATCCACCTTTTTGGTCAAGAGATTGAGCCGAAGCCAGATTTTCCAGAAAAACTTTTTTGCCATAACATGAACTAACTTGTTTAACGTGTTTCAGGACTTATTGATTGATAGGTTTTCAACAGATCAAGTCCGATTAATACCTGTTGAAAACTATGAAAATGGAATGATTCGTAATGATTCAGTCGTTTTTTAGTATCACTCAATAGGTTGCCGACCTTTCACCAAAACGTCGGCAACTTATGATTATTTACCGAAAATTCTACTGAATAATTACAAACGCTTTGTTATTCGATAGATTTGTTTTCACCTCCGCCGGTTGTGCCTAAGGCTCCCCACACGCCCCAGAATGACGGACCAGTGTATTTTGTCGGTAAACCGGAAGTAAAACCGGAAAGAGTGGACAAATCCGTTAAGATTGGTCCCGGATCAATCGTATTGGAGAAAAACCGTACACTGCCATCCGCCATTGAAGCGTTCACTCCGCCAGGGTGATAACTCGATGCGGTATGAATCGTATCTGCCGATTCCATCGCTCCATACTGTCCAGGATTACCACAAGACGGATAATTGGGCGGTAAAATAGCATGAAATAAAGCAAACTGTCCAACCCCATCAAAAATCCGTGTACCTGCAATGATACCACCACCATTACCAACCGCAGCAGTTTCAGATGGTGTAATCGTATTTCCCAGCGATTGTTTAGAGGCACAAGTTTTGGGATAGGCTCCGGTTGTTCGATCAAAAGTTACGGACACTAAAAAGCCTTTAAGAGGAACATTACTCACCGTATAAGTTCCCGAAGCCGGTGTCGAAACGGTAGCAGCCATTGCAGCTTCAGACCACATCAACGTATTGGAAAGTCCATCGGAAATAACGGCAAAGTCACAATACCCCGGTTCACCGCCAGCCCCACGTCCTTTTCGAAAAACACCGCGGACATCGCCGGAATCATTACGATAATGTGGAACCAAATCACCACGACATCCGACGTAGTTCAAAAATCGGTTATCCATATTTTTGTTAGGATCGGAAGGACACAGCAATGCTGAACTTTTGAATTGTGATCCCGCCGAATAGGACGCAAGCGAGCCGATTCGAGTGACACGATCTTCATAAATTGCCAACTGTTCCATATAGGGAAGAATTTGTAACATGTGATTCCAACGCCAATGTTGCCCTCCTCCAGGTTCCCAAGTAAAACCTGTCGAAGGCGCATTTTTAGCGCAATATTGGTATTCTTCTTCTATTTGAATTGTTTGCGGAAGCCGACTGTGTGTGTCATGTAAGTTGTGTACCGCTATAGACAATTGTTTGACGTTGTTGGTACACATTGAACGTCTTGCCGCCTCGCGAGCTGCTTGAACTGCCGGTAACAGAAGGGCAATTAACACGCCGATAATCGCAATCACCACAAGAAGTTCGACCAATGTAAAGCCGAACGGTGAAGAGTGGAGAAGAGTTAAGATGTTTGTAGAAAAGCGTTTAGAATGAGAACACGTTCTGTTCTCTGTTCTCCACTTTCTACTACAGAGTGCCCCCCCCCCCCTGCGTTTGGTGGGGGGTGGAGTTGGTGGTTGGGCTTTTGGCCACTAATTTGGCGGATTGGCCGGCGGTACGGTGGGATGCCGGGTGCGGTGTCGG